>JAACDH010000513.1 GCA_009936995.1 Rhodobacterales bacterium | reverse complement strand
CGCCCCGAAACCAACGCCACGGCCTCCACAGCGCGTCCCAGAAGCTGCCCGACATGCCACGCATGGTCTTCTCGGTGGCCATGCTGTGCACGATGGTTCCCGTTCCGATGTACACGGCCACATGGCTACAGAGGCCGTTGTTTCCAAGCAGCACAAAGTCGCCCGGCTCCAGCACCGTAACTGCGCGGCTGACATCGTCGGAGGTCAGCCGCGGTAGCCCGTCGACCTCGTCGGACTTACCGCCAACCGACCACATGATCTTCAGCAGCACCCGCATCAGCCACTGGCCGGGACCCGACGCCTTGTGGGTGTTTTTATAGGCACTCACTTGGCCACCTCGGATCGGTACTGGCCGAGCACAGCACGCGTTGCACGAGCCCCAGTCTCGAGTAGAAAGGCCCGATCGCCATCCTCCAAATCGAAATCGGCCGTACCTATGTAGTCCGTATCGATGGGCACGGTTCGCCCTCGATCTTCGTGGCGTAGGCTGCTGCGACGAATGTGCACGAGCATCGTGTTGAACACGTTGGACATGAAGCCGGTGACGCTGGATGACTCGGTTCGGCGAGTGCCCAGGGCCCGGGCAGTGAGATCGAGGCTGTTGGCGTCCATGAACTTAAGTAGTTCGTCGTAGCTGACCTGACCGTCTTGGTTTCGGTCGAGACGCAGGAATATCTCCTGTAAATCCGACGAGCCGAACAGCAACTCGGCGTCGCGCGTGCACAGGGTTCCGCAGTCGAAGAGACCGGCGATCTCGTCCCGACTGACCCGGCCATCGCCGTCTTTCTCCACAGCATCGAGGGCCTCCATCAACCTCTCAAACGCGGACTCTAGCTCGTGCGACAGCGCGGAGAGCTCGGCTTCTCCGGCCTCTGCGGCTGCCCGGCTCCCGGCCAAAGTGGTGTCGGGACGGGGTGGAGGTCCGCCCGATTCATGCTGCCAGCTGGCGGTGATGTCGAGCTCTTTCCCGTCGAACACCGTGAACCCGAGTGTTTGATGATTGACTGGGTGAAACCGCTCGGCCGCGTGCATGAACCGCGCGACGTCTTTCAGCGGCCGGATACGCTTCAGGTAGGTGTCTTCGGGCTTGAGGGACAACCACCATCCGTCGAAGGCATGCAGGGGGTAGTTACAGAGCAGTCCGCCGTCGGTGTACAGATCCTCTTCGGCCTTGCCGGAGCGCCCCATTCTACGCAGAATCTTGTAGGGTTGCATCAGCACCGGCAGCGACATCGACATGCCCACCGCCAATCGCACCGGCATATCGGGCGTGGTCTTCGGGTGGCAGTATTCCGTCATCATCCGGGTGATGTTGGTGATGGGAATGCACAGCTCGCGTCCACAGCGTTCATAGAGTTGTTTGAAGGTGACGTCGGCCGCCCCTACCCGCTGTTCGAGCAGGTCGCCAAGCCACTCCATCAGCCTGAAACCCGGGTTGAAGCCATAGATCGTGAACAGGTTGAACAGTTCGGACATGCGACCGAAACGGGCGTCGCGCATCAAGGCGACCAGGTCGGTGTCGTAGAGCAAGTCGCGCAGCTCGTCGGCGGTAAAGCCCACGGCCACCAATACGGCGAACAGGCTGCCGCTGCTGGTGCCGGCCACGCGATGTATGTGGTTGGGGTAAACTCCGGCTTCCTCCAGAACTTTGAGCGCACCGCAATACGCAATTCCCTTTGACCCACCGCCCTCGAAACAGAGGTTGCGAATGGCCAGGTCGAAATGCTCAGTGCTGAGCGGTGGCCGCAGCGGTACGATCAGCTCTGACACCGGCTTGAGCGGAGGCGGCGTGAGTTCGCCAAGGGTGATGTACGCTGAGCCGTCTGGCAGGCCGCCTTTCCGATTTGACATGCCAAATGCTAACGCAAGCTGAACGCAAACACCTTCACTTATCCGTTAGATTCCCCGCATGAAGGACAGGCATTTCGACAATCGGCAAACCCCACTCGCCGCCTGATGCCGTCTTGAGATCGATCTCCAGGGGCAAATTACCTTTGTCAATCTAGGCTCGACGCGTGCGGAGGGCCAGGGCGCAGAGCCCATCAAACCTTTCCCGCCGCCGACAATCCAGTGATGACAGTCGAACTGTGCACCAGCCGGGAGGGCTGGACACCAGTGTGTCGACAATCGTCACCCCACAGACGGCCCCAGCCGATCATAGTGGTTACGGATGGGGCCCGAACGGAGGTCTCCCCATGGCAAAACAGTACATCTACCAGATGAGCAATCTGCGCAAGTTCCTCGGCAGCGGTCGCGAGGTGCTCAAGGGCATTTACCTGTCGTTCTACCCGGGCGCCAAGATCGGCGTCATCGGCCCCAACGGCAGCGGCAAGTCCAGCCTGCTCAATGTCATGGCCGGCATCGACACCGACTTCCAGGGCGAGGTGTGGTTCGATCCCGCCTGCACCGTCGGCTACCTGCGCCAAGAGCCAGAGCTCGACCAGTCCCTCACCGTTCGCCAGAACATCGAGCTCGGCGTCGCCCCCATTCGCAAGCTCATCGAAGACTTCGAGAAGGTCAGCGAGCGCTTCGCCGAAGAGCTCACCGATGAAGAGATGGACAAGGTCATCGAGCAACAGGGCAACCTGCAAGACCAAATCGACGCCATCGACGCCTGGGACATCGACCGCACCGTCGAGATCGCCATGGACGCCCTACGCGTTCCGCCCGGCGACAACCCAGTCACCCACCTCTCCGGTGGCGGACGCCGGCGTGTTGCCCTCTGTCGACTGCTGCTCTCGAAGCCCGACCTACTCCTCCTCGATGAGCCCACCAACCATCTCGACGCCGAGTCGGTGGCCTGGCTAGAGCGCTTCCTGTCCGAGTACAGCGGTACCGTGGTCTGCATCACCCACGATCGCTACTTCCTCGACAATGTGGCCGGCTGGATCCTAGAGATGGACAACGGCAAGGGTATCCCGTGGGAAGGCAACTACAGCAGCTGGCTCGACCAGAAGCAGAAGCGCCTCGCGCAAGAGTCCAAGTCCGCCGATCGCCGCAAGGCCCTCGCCCGTGAGCTCGAGTGGGTGAAGTTGGGTTCAGGTCGTAAAGCCGCGCGCAACAAGGCTCGGATGAATCGCTACGACCAGCTCCTCCAGCAGGTGGGCGAAGATGGCTCCGAGCTGCGCCGCACCGAGATCAACATTCCCCCAGGTCCGCGCCTCGGTAAGATCGTGGTCAAGGCCGAAGGGCTGCAGAAGTCGTACGGCGACAAGCTGCTCTTCGACAACCTCACCTTTGACCTCCCACGGGGTGGCATCGTCGGCATCGTTGGCGCCAATGGCGCGGGTAAAACTACCCTCTTCCGGCTGATTACCGGCGAAGAAACTGCAGACGGCGGAGAGCTCACGGTCGGTTCCACCGTGCAGTCCGCGTACGTCGACCAGAGCCGCGCCGACCTCCAAAATGGTGAGTCCGTGTGGCAGGTCATCACCGGTGGCCACGATGTGCTCAAGGTTGGTCGCACCGAGATGAACAGCCGCGCCTACGTCTCGGCCTTTGGCTTCAAGGGTTCGCTTCAAAACCAGAAGGTGGGCACACTGTCCGGCGGCGAGCGCAACCGTGTACACTTGGCCAAGCTCCTGCAGACCGGTGGCAACCTGTTGCTCCTCGATGAGCCCACCAACGACCTCGATGTGGGCACCCTACGCGCCCTCGAAGAGGCCCTCGACCAATTCGCCGGCTGTGCAGTCATCGTCAGCCATGATCGCTGGTTCCTCGACCGGCTCGCCACCCATATCCTCGCGTTTGAAGGCGACTCCAAGACTGTCTGGTTCGAAGGAACCTGGCAGGACTACGAGCGAGACCGCAAGAAGCGCATCGGCCACGCCGCGGACCAACCGCAGCGCATCAAGTACCGTCCACTCACCCGATAGCGGGCGCTGGGCGCTACATCGCCATCGCAATGACGGTGCCGATGACCCCGAGGGCGGCTGCAACCCCAACCCACACGAACCACGGTGTACCCTGAAGGGCTTCGGACGCATCGGCGGGGACCGTGATGGATGACGCTTTCGCAGAAGGGGCCGGTGCCGGTGTAGGAGGGAGCGGTCCGGGTCTGGGTTCGGTGAGCTCCGCTTTCTCTGCAATCGTAGGGGCTGGCTCTAGCCTGGATTTACGCCGTGGCGTAGAGGTCTCTGGGTCAGAAAAAACGCGACCTGGCTCGTCCAGCTCGACCTCCGTCTCGGCCGTGACCAGTCCAACCCCGTGTTCCGCGCTTGCCTTCATCTCGGCGCGACCTTCATCGATCTCGGTGGCAAGATCGGCCGCGAGATCGTCGAGCTCGAGGGGTGCACCAATGTCATCGAGAAGACCGCGAATCTCCAGCGCGAACTCGCGGCATGTGGCAATGCGTTTGTTCGGGTCGACTTCACAGGCTTGCTGAATCAACCCAATGAGCTGGTCTGGCTGATCGACGAGCCCCACCACCTTAATCGGCTCGCGCACCTGCGAGGCTGCCTCCTCGACCGTTCGAGCGGCGCTGAGGTGGGTGCCGGTGACCATGAAGTTGAGCACCAATCCAAGCGCGTAGATGTCGGAACGGACCTCCACTTGATCGATGCCAAGCAGATGCTCGGGGGAGGCATAGCGGGGCGTGGCGACCACGGCGGCGCGACCCTCGATGGTTACGGGGTCGGCGATGAGGGCAACGGTGCCAAAATCGGTGACCAGAGGCGTCCAGCTGTCGGGGTTGCGATAGTCGCCCACTAACATCACATTCTCGGGCTTGATATCGCCGTGAATGATCCGCTTGCCGTGCAGGTACTCGATCCCCTGAACAATCAACAAGAAGGCCTTGAGCGCCTGGACCAATGGTAAGCCGTCTCGAAATTCGCGGCCGATGACCTTGTCGAGGGTCTGCCCGCCACTAACCAGATCGAGCACAAGTGCGATGCGGCCGTCGTGCGCCACAAGCTCCCGCGCCGAGAGCACGTTGGGGTGCTTCAGCTGAGTGCCGACCAAGCCCTCTTCGTTGAACCGTTTTCGCCACGAGTGATCGGCGTGGAGCCGGGGGTGTAGCACTTTGAGGGCCACAGGTGTGGCATACACCTCATGACGAGCGGCGTACACACAACCCATACCGCCGGCGGCAATCTTGCCTTCGATGGTGTAGGGCCCAAAGGTTTGTCCACTGACGAGGTCTTCCATAGGTGGAGCCTACCACCGGTGCGAGCCCCGGCACTAGCTTTACCGACCGAGGTTGCAGACCACTTCCATTACGCCGTCGACTTCGGTCTCTATGGACAGGCTGCCGTCTTGGCGCTCAAGGACGTATGCCGCGTAGGACAGCCCAGTTGCGGCGACTGGGATCCGTTGCCGACGAAGCTCTACGGCGCCGTTCACTTGTGTGAGAAGCGGACGTATTTCTTCAGGAATTCCGTCGCCTGAGTGGCGCACAATGATTTGCGGCACATCATTGGTGGCGGGGGCGCGAGCTGGTGGCGGGAGCGCGAGCTGGACGCGGCGACGCGGCGCGGGACGGTCGACCACGAGCAGACGCCCGCTCTGCAAGCTGATCCCGAGCTTGAAAGTACCCACTACGACAGGGGTTGTAAGGATTTTTCAGAAGTCGAGGGGCAACCCCGCAGTAGTGCCCAAACCCGCCACCGGCATCCCGGTAAGACTTTGGCGCAGATATTCTCCAAAGACAACCGTGAATCCAATCATTAACACCACAGCGACACGTCTTACCCACTCTCTAGCGTCGGACTCTGTGCCACCATTTGGCTTCTTTGCCCACACCCGCAACCACTGGTCCACCCACAACCATCCGGGCGCCACCAACAGAATGGCTCGGGGCAACCAGCCGGCCACTGCCAGGCCCATCGCCGCACACCACGCGAACATAAACGCCCAGGAAGACACCATCAGGGTGGTCCTTGGACCATGGGTAACCACAAGCGTACGATAGCCGCGGTCGCGATCTTCCTGCTCTTGGAATACCTGCGCGGCAAACATGACCGCGAGGATCGTCAAGGCACCGACGCCCCAGATGATCACCGTCCGCGGGTTTGGCGAACCCCCCACGACAGACCATCCAGCGTAGGTAGACAGCAGCCCATAGCCCACCAGATTCACCCCGGGACCCAAGATCGGGTGCCCCTTCCAGGCAAAGCTCGGGTGGGAATAGACCACGGCGAGCAGCACGCAGACCACAAGCGCTACCAGCGCAGAGCTTCCCGCAGGCACACAAGCGACCATCGCGAACCCAAGCGCGGCGTACCCCCAGGCCGCCAGATGTCTTGGCCGTTCTACCTTCTGACCGAAGAGCACTTCCCCTTCATCTTGGTCGACGGAGGCGTTCAGCCACAAGGTGCCCGCATGCAACAACGCCCATGCCAACAAGACCCAAACCAGTTCACTTCCACCTCGAAACGAGAGCGCGCGGTCCCAGTGCCCCCAGCCAAATCCTGCAATCGGCAGCCCAAGCACCATCGGAATCATCGGCGGGCGAGCAAGCGCCCACAGAGAACGGGCGAGGTTCACGGGATCACGACGCGCTGCCGCTCCAATGTGAACGGTCGGTGCAGGGTAAACTGAGCGTTGAACGACGCGATCTCTTCGTCGGTGAACGGATGTTCGCTGCCCTGAATCACACCGCGACAAAACGACTCGACCGCACTGCGCACCGCCTCACCCCATTGGGTGTCTGTGCGCGCGCCCCAGTAGGTGAGGATGGCCTGTCTTCGGTCTGCGTAGGAAACCAGCAGAGGGTCCCCGTCATTCAGTGGCCTGCCCTCGTTCCAGAGCAACTCCAGCTTGAACGGCAGCTCTTGGACCTTCTCATCGGTAGACAGATCGGCGATGCGCTCTCCCCACTCTCCCACTTCAGGCTGCACTTCATCCACAATCCGAGTCTCGTAGCCACGAAACCGCCGCTTGCTCATGGTCTGACCACCCGGCCGAACGCACAGCGGTAGCCAGATGACGCAGCCAGCCCACGCGAAGGGCGTGTTCTTTTCGGCCCAGGGCATGGCCCGACCCTCGAACTTGAACTTCTGCCGCTTTACTCGAACCCAGCCATCGTCGTATACGTGAACCTCGCCCTTGTAGGGGTCTAGGTGGCGAAAGATGGTGTGGTCGTCTTTGCGAACTTGCTCGGTATACCCCGACTCCCTAAGGTCAGTGTAGACCTCCTGTTTGGCCTGCTCGACCTGCAAATTTCCAAACACGATGACCTCTACCGCGGCACCGTCATCGGGAGGCGGCTGGGACTCGGGTTCGACATCGTCGACCGCCCAAGCCATGGCCACCCATAGCGCCAGCCACAGATACATCACCAAGCCTCCGGACAGATCGGCGGGGCGCCAAATTCGCCGCGAGCCGACTGCGCGGCTTCGCGAGATTGGTAGCTGCGAACATCGAGACGCGGGTGTTCGGGGATCAGCGTACTTGAGGTCACCAACGCGAGTTGCACAAATCCGGTTCCTCGATCGCGGAGCAACAACCAGACCCAACCGTGGGCGTGAGGCCCAGGCTGCCGACCGTACGCATCGCGGGTCCAGGTGACGTTGTGGCGCAGCTCGTTCGAGGGGTCGAACAAGAACACTGCTGCAGGTCCCTCGTGGGCCAACATATGATCGTAGGGGCTGCAGAACACAGAAACTCCGTCGCTATTCTGCTCTTCGTATCCCGGGAGCCGTGGAATAGCGTGTACTGCGCCGATCAGCGCCGATTCAAGGCCCAGTCATAGGGCTGCCAGGTGACCTGGAGTTCGCCGGATTCCACCTTCGCTACCACCGAGGCGTCGAGTCCGTGCGTCTTGAGAAAGAGGGCGCCACCCGCCTCTTTTCCATTCACTCCGGCGATAGAGCCATCGGCGGAAAAGTCCTCGGCATACCAGTCGAAGATGCTGGATATTTGCAGTTTTCCACCGACCAAAGTGTAGGCGTTTGTCTGCACCCAGCGCTGTGCACCTGCCGAGAGTTGGGCGTCGAGACCGCCCGGGACCACAGGATCGGGCGGCAGCGGCGGACAGCCCATAGAGGCGCAGTTCACCAGCGCGTGCACGCGGCCATCCGCGAGCGGCCGCAGGCGTTTATGCTCGATGTCATTGAGGGTGAGCGAGGCGCTGCCCACCAAGAACTTACGCGTGTCCCAGACCTTGCCGCCATCAAGCTCCATTATACTGCCGATGCTAGGTTCATCCAGGATAATCGAGAGCGTATAGGCATTGTATGCGTTTGTGTAGAGGGCTACTTTCTCGGATTTAGAGAAGTCAGCGACCGGCGCAGAGGCCACTAGGGCCAAGGTGGCGTCGAGTTGAGCGCGACGCTGCGCGAGCAAGCCATAATCTACCTTCAGGCCGTGAACAGCACCCTCCAAAAACGCGTCGTATTCCGCGTAAGCGTGGTCGAATCCAGGGGGCCCTGCCAGCGCTGAAACCGCTATCCACCAACTGATCATCCTTTCTCCTTGATTCAGAGTTCCCCGTCTTGTTCAACCACTTCACCTGAACTTAGATTCCCCACCTGCACCAGCTCGGGCCAGCCCATAGACAGGTTGAGACGTGCAGCCTGCTGCCGCGCCCCATCGGGATCACTGAGGTCGGCTGACCACACGTCGGGGGTGTGGATCGCGTACTTTGCCAGAGACTGGCGAAGCGCCTCAGCCTGCTCTGCCTTACCCGAGAGCCTCAGCCAGACCACCTTCTGCGCCAACAACCCCGGCGCATTCGCCGACTGCGCCAGCTGCTGTTCCAGCTGAAGCCCCAGCCCGTTAAGATCGATCGGCTTGCCGTGGACCCCGCGCACCAGCTCTCTCGCCGTCCATCCAGCGACGGCGCGCGTGTCTTCCGCGTCGAGCAGCCCAAGCTCACCCGCGATCACGGCGGTGCTCAGCGGCCAAGGATCGGAGCCCGCCAAGCGCCGGAGCCACTGCCCCGCCTGCTCTTCTCGAACGGTCTGGGCATCGGCCACCATCATCGCCCGAAAGCTCTCGGATTGACCGTCAAGGTTGAGGGAGCGCCGCAGCGGCGCGAGGCTCTTCTCACCGTCGCCCTGACGCAAATAGGCCAACCCCAACGCCAGGGGAATCCGAGCGTCGAGGCCCTCGTGCGTAGAGACCAAAGCCTCGATCGATGCCAGTTCGGTTCCCTGCCCCAGCTGCGCGAGGACAAGGTAGCCCTGAGCTTGTTGACAGACCGTAGCCGGCTCGACCATGTCGCGATCCGCCAAAGAGCCAAGGCGCTCTTTGGGTGCCAGCTCTGTCCACTTCTGCCACGTCGACGCGGCATGTTCCAGCGGTTGCCGAACCAAGGACGCAACGAAGTCCTGTTTTTGGAGAGCGCCTGCCGTACGCAACCGACGTAAACCGAGCGCTAAGTATATTTCGCAGCGATCTCCCGACACCCGACTTGCATCGCGGGTGGCCAGCACCGCGCCGTTTCCGTTGCCCACGGCCCACAGCGCGCCCGCCAAATCTTGATGTTGGCCCAACGCTTCGGGTTCCCATGCCACCTCGGGCTTTGCTCCGGTGAACCCTGGCAGCGCCGGTCGATCAGCGGCAGACGACTCGGGATTCGTTTCCCGCCAAGCGTCCCAGCGAGCCTGGACCTGAACCAAATGTGCAGCGGCGGCGTCTGTCCACTTGGGCGTGGAGACTGACTGAATGGACACCTGCTCGGTGCTCGGCGACACCACCAAGTCTACCGACCACAGCGCATCGTATCCAAGCGCGCCGAGGGGGTTCTCTTCGGGACTCCACACCCGCCCGTCACGCCGGAACCACCCCGATGACAGCGCGACTTCGCCGAGTTGAGGGCGGGTCCACGCGTGCAAAACACCGCCAAATCGCTGGGACGAACCCACCGCAGCCATGGGCGAAATTACCGACTGCGTCCAGTCCGTACGCAGCAACCAAGTACCCGTCTGTAGATCGCCAAAGCCCACTTGCAGGCCACCTGCCGTAGCCATGGACACGCCATTGCCCCGCTTCTTTACGCCATCTCGCACCACGGGTTTGCCTGTCTGAACCTGGGCCGACTGTGAGAACATGCCCGACATCAGCGCGCTTGAATCGTCTGACAGCACCACCACGCCTCTGGAAGGTAGCAGTGCGACGGCCAGATTCGACAGCGCCGCCGTCCCCAACACTAGCAGCGGCGTATCGACAACCTCAACTCTCAGGTCGCGGATGATCAGCCCGTCGATGGAGACCTCGGGCACAACGGCCCGCACGGTCCAGCCGGCCCGACCCTGAACCACCTCGGTGGCCAAATTCCACTGCCGAATCTGCGCCCAGCCGACCCGAGAGCTCTGTCCCGCGAGATCGAGGACCGCGCGTTCGATCCGGCCGCCCACATCAACCAACACCTGGGGGCGAGGATCGTCGGTGCCGCGAAGCAAGGGCACTTCGACGGGTGCGACGATCTCGACATCACCCCCCCCAAGAAACCAGTCGCCGCCGGCGTGAGCACTCAGCGGCATAGACAGCGATAGCGCGAAGAAGAGGGTTCTCATGCCATGTAATCTAGGCGTTGACGGGCCTCGCGCCCAACGATAGGCCAAACGCCTCATCCCACACGGAAGATTCATGCCCACTATTTACGAGGTTCATGGCCGCACCATCCTGGATTCTCGGGGAAACCCCACTGTCGAGGTCGAGATCCGAACAGAGTCCGGCCGTGTTGGTCGTGCTGCAGTCCCCTCTGGCGCTTCCACAGGCGAGCACGAAGCGGTCGAGCTCCGCGACGGCGACAAATCCCGCTGGTTGGGCAAGGGCGTCTCGAAGGCCGTCAGTCATGTCAATGGTCCCATCGCCGACCAACTCATCGGCCTCGACTGCCGCGATCAGGTCGCACTCGACAACCTGCTCTGCGAGCTGGACGGCACCCCTAACAAGAGCCGGCTCGGTGCCAACGCCATCTTGGGCGCTTCCCTGGCCATCGCCAAAGCCGCCGCGGCCTGCTCGGGTATGCCCCTCTACCGCTATGTCGGTGGCGCCTCTGCACGCACGCTGCCCGTTCCGTTGATGAACATCCTCAACGGTGGATCACACGCCGACAACAACGTCGATGTGCAAGAGTTCATGATTCTGCCCGTAGGCGCTTGCAACTTCGCCGAGGCCATCCGCCAAGGCGCCGAGATCTACCACGGCCTGAAGTCCGTGCTTCGCGAGAAGGGCCTGGCAACCGGCGTGGGTGACGAAGGCGGCTTTGCGCCCAATCTGCGCTCCAACGCCGAGGCCCTCGACCTCATCTGCGACGCTATCACCAACGCCGGTTTCACCCCGGGGAAAGACATCGTGCTCGCCCTAGATGTCGCCGCCTCCGAGTTCTACAAAGACGGGAAATACCACCTCGCAGGCGAAGGCGACGTCCAGTGGAGCGCCGAAGAGCTGGTCGACTGGTACGTAAAGCTCGCCGACCAATACCCGCTGTTCAGCATCGAAGACGGCCTCGACGAGAACGACTGGGACGGCTGGAAGTACCAGAATGACAAGCTCGCGCACAGGCTGCAGCTGGTGGGCGACGACCTGTTCGTTACCAACACCGAGCGCCTGTCCAAGGGCATCGAGCTGGGTATCGCCAACAGCATTCTGATCAAGGTCAACCAAATCGGTACCCTCACCGAGACGCTCTCGGCAGTCGAGATGGCCCATCGCGCTGGATACACATCGGTCATGTCCCATCGCTCCGGAGAGACCGAAGACGTCACCATCGCCGACCTTGTGGTGGCCACCAACGGCGGTCAAATCAAGACCGGAGCCCCCTGTCGCAGCGATCGCGTCGCCAAGTACAACCAGCTGATTCGCATCGAAGAGCAGCTGGGCGGCGCGGCCCGTTACGCAGGGCGTAGCATCCTTCAATGAACCCGGTCACGCTCCGCCCCCTGGAACGAAAGGACCTGGAGGCGGTGCTCGACATGGTCATCGCTTTGAACAACAACGGCACCCAGATCGATCCGCGCTACCGTATGGCCCAAGACGGACGGGCTGTCATGCGTCAACACATGCTCGACCGCTGGTTCGCCATGTTTCACCCGTTCCCAGTCGGTTGGGTGGCACAGGCCGAAAACGGGTTGGTCGGATTCCTCTCTGGCGGCGTTCTGCAGCAGAACTACATCATCGAACGCCCCCCCACCGCACTAATCGGCGACCTGTGGGTAAGCCCCAATCACCGCCGGCCCGGGTTGGGCAGAAGACTCGTCGAGCGCTACCTCGAGGCCGCCGCAAAAGCAGGCTTTGACCAAGTAGAGGTCGGAACGCTCACCCGCGATAAGCGCGCGGTGGCCTTCTGGCGGTCCCTGGGCTTCTCCGATTGGCGTACCTCCTTGTGCTACTCCTCGACTTCGGCGTCCTCGACGCGCCAAACCTCCCCATCCGACTCAATCAGCCAGGGCTCTAGCAGCAGCATCTCGTCCGTGAAGAAATAGTCGCTCCGTTTTCCGATGGTGATCTCGGAGCTGTAAGGAACTTTGACTTCGGAGGGCAGCGACAAGTAACCCTCGATGGCCATGTGCTCATAGTTCACCAGACGTTCGGGAGGACGCGTGGTGCGAACCATCACCCGGATCGCACGATCGGATTCGTTGTTCTTCGCGAAGAACGGAAAGAGGAAGTAGGTCTTGTCGTCGCCAAACAGACGGCCTTGCGGCTTTTGCCGGAGAACAACTTCGTAATGGGCCACGCCCTCTAGACGAACGAAGGGCTGCTCTAAATACACATCGGCCACTTCCATGGCCACGGCCTCTCCTCTGGGGAACGTGGGCGGCAGCGTCATCCACCAGATCGTGGCGCCGATCGAGAACACAATGGTGAACGGAATGATGAATGTCAGTGCGCGTTTCAAGTGGATCCTCCGCGGGAGGTGGTGTGGAATCGCCCCATCCCGTGTCCCAGTCGATTAACGTTGTCGCAGAGGTATGTGAATGTCGACACCAGCAGCGCTAAATTGGTTCGCCCAATTTGGTGTAGATCAGAATCTAGTCACCCGTGCACTCGCCGAGGCCACAGCCCACGGCGCAGACGACGCGGATCTTTATTTCGAACACGCCACGAGCACGGCCATCGGTCTGTCCGACCGCAAGGTAAACCGCGCCCACACCAGCATCGATCTCGGCGTTGGCGTGCGGGTCGTTGTGGGCGACCAGGTTGGCTACGCCTACACCGAGACCCTGACGCTCGAGAGCGTACTCAAGTGCGCTCGAACCGCCTCCGCTATCGCGCGAACGGGACGCGGCGCCGGCAAGCCGATCGTCATCCACGGCATCACCCTGCCAGACTTCTACCCGGTCAGCCGCAGCTGGTCCGATGTCGATCTCTCCGAGCGCGTGCCCCTGGTTCGCAAGTGGGAGAAGCAGGCCTTCGACGCCGATCCGCGCATCCACAAGGTCCAAGTCAGCCTCGCCGACACCGACCGCCGCATCCTCATCGCCCGCGCTGACGGTCTGTTGGTCTCGGACTACCAGCCCATGACGCGCGGAAGTGTCTCCTGCACCGCCCTCGACGGCGACAAGCGCGAAGCCGGTGGCTACAACGTCGCCGCACGGGCCGACCTCAGCTACTACGACGAAGCCCGACAACAGCGGCTGGTGACCCACGCCGTCGACCGCGCTGTCCGTGCCCTCGGCGCAGGTCCCGCACCTTCGGGCGAGATGCCAGTGGTCATGGCCGCTGGTTCTTCGGGCATCCTGCTGCACGAAGCCATCGGACACGGCATGGAGGCCGACTTCAACCGCAAGGGCATCTCCATCTTTGCCGACAAGATGGGCAAGCGCATCGCCCCCGAAACCGTCACCATCTGCGACGACGCCACCCTGCCCCAGGCACGCGGCGCCATCAACGTCGACGACGAGGGCAGCGAAACTCAGAACACCGTCCTTGTCGAGAATGGCGTACTTCGCAGCTACCTACACGACCGCATCTCCGCCCGTCACTACGGCGTCACTCCCACGGGCAACGGCCGCCGTGAATCGTTCCGCCACCCTGTGCTCCCGCGTATGCGTTCCACGTATATGCGCTCCGGTCCCCACGATCCGGGCGACATCATCCGCGGCGTCAAGAAGGGCATCTACTGCGAGACCTTCGCCAACGGTGCCGTGCAGATCGGCGCCGGTGATTTTAGCTTCTATGTCCGACATGGTTACCTCATCGAAGACGGCAAGCTCACCCAACCTATTAAAGACGTAAACTTGATCGGCAACGGCCCCAAGGTCCTCGAAGCCATCGAAAAGGTGGGGAACGACCTCACCATCGACGAAGGCGGATGGACCTGCGGCAAAGACGGGCAAGGCGTACCGGTCAGTCAGGGCATGCCCACGGTCTTGGTCGGAAGTCTCTCGGTTGGAGGGCGCAGCGAATGAGTGAGATCCTCAATCTAGCGTCAAGCGTGGTCGAAAAATCCCAGGCCCTGGGCGCCGAACAGGTGTCGGTCACGGTGTCGGGCGGATCTCACGTCACCATTCTCCGCCGTGGCGGT
>JAACDH010000512.1 GCA_009936995.1 Rhodobacterales bacterium | reverse complement strand
GCGCACCCCCTCCCGAGGTCTCGGAAGAGCCCGAAGAGGAAGAGGCCCCCAAGGGCCCCCTGACCGCTGACGATTTGAACTTGGTTTACCAAGATCCCCGGGGGCTCGTGTTGCACAAGAGCAAAGTGGGTGAGCGTTGGTTCGCGACCCAAAAGGATCCGCGTAGCGGACAGCCGCAGACCTTCGAATTGCAAGATGCGGAGATTTCGCAGCTGAAGATTCAGCTTAACGGCAGCCCTTACTGGGTCGCGAATGCATAGGTCCGGAGTGCTGCGTTCTACCGGGGCCGCGGTCGTGTTGACCATGGCCTTGTCGGGATGTAGCTCGACGGTTTCTTGCAACGCGACCGATCAAGTTCTGGTCGAGACAGACGGGCACACGCTCACCTGCGGCCAGGCCGACTTGGTGGGCGACTATGTGGCGGCCATGGCAGGTCGCCCCTTCAATAAGCGCGGTAACGTCCACGCCACCACCGCCGATCTGTTTCGTGCCGATCCGACCGGAACCGAGTCTTGGTTGGTCGAGATCACTCAGGCCACGTCACATCTGTACGGCCTGACGGGTTTCGACGGCGCCGAGGAGCGGTCCCACCTCGTGTGGCTGATCTACGCCGACACGGGGCCGATTACCCACGAGCATCCGCTGTGGTCCGAGGCGTCCAAGGCCATCGCCGTGTGGCAACAGCACGACGAAGATCAGCTCACGCTCACCGAGTCCGACATCGAGGGGTGGATCCAATACGGCTCTTTGTGTCGCGAAATGCAGGGTGCCGGCGTGCTTCGGGTGTCGGTCTCCGATCGGGTTGGGGTGTACAAGACACTTCAAGATCGCTGGACCTTCGGGACGCGAACCGACCGCATCGCGCTCACCAGTATCGGTCCCTTTTGGCATGATATCCGTGGTGCCTGGAAGCGAGCGCCCTACGAAATGCAGCATGAGTGGGGCATTACCGCGCCGTTACCGCCTCCAATGACGTCTACCTCTCTGGGGTACATGGCGGCCATTGCCGAGGGCGACTTGGTGGCCCATGCCAGTATCCTGCACGCCACAATCGGTCCCTTCCATATGGCGCGTCGGTGAGCAGTCCGTTCGAGGCTCCGTCCAGTGGGGCGGCGAACAGTCCTACCCTCACGCCAATGATCGCCTGGACGATGCTGGGGGCGTTGTATGGCCTGGCCTTGGGCACCACCTTGGACGTGGTTCAAGTGTGGGACGGAGCGGGACCGCTCTTTGGTGTCGGCGGAACGGCCTCTGGGATGTTGTCGGGCACCGTGGTGCTGTGGATGGAGCGACGCCACGCCGAGGGGCGGCCTTCCGTGGTGCGTGCCGACGGGACTCGTTCGCGACCCGTGCATCTACTCGCGACGGTGGGGCCGTTGATCGGGGCGATTCCACCCCTCCTGTGGCTGGGTGTGCTGTTGTCTGTGGTCCTCGATCATTTGGGGCCGACGGTGCTGTTTGGTGCGGCGGCGATTGCGGCTGCGGTCGGTGCCAATGGCGCCTGGTTCGGCCTTCGCTTCCTGGGGGCGTTGGAGTCTCTGGAGCTCGATGAAACCCAAGAGGCCGTACGAGTGCTCGAGGTGCTTCAGGGGCATCCCTTGGCGCCTAAGAAGGACCGAGTCGGCGCGCTCATCGCGTTGGGTGGCGTGGCGTTGCAGGCGGGGCAGGTCGACGTCTCGGCCAAGTGGTATGCCGAAGCCCTCCAGATCCGACCGTACGCTCAGGCGCGGATTGGACTGGCCGTCGCCCATGCGTTGCAGGGTCGCGAAGAAGACGCTGAGGTTGGATTACGGGCGGCCCTTCAGGATCCCGGCGCTGTCTATGTACAGGCTCAAGTCGACTTTCTTCGGGTGTTGTTGGTCTGGCGGAGTGAGGGTGAGTCCTCTGCGCTCGAGCTGGGCGAGCGTCTGTACAGTCCCGCTTCGGGCGGGCTGTTCTTGGGTCTTTTGGCGGCGCTCCGTGGCCCTAAGGGCGCCGACGACCTCCTTCCGGGCGGCTTGGCGGCCTTGGTGCCCCCAGGGCTGGCGCGTGCGGTGCCCGAGCTTGCGCCGCTGCTGACGGCGTAGTCCTTGTGCAGCGGTGTGGCGACGACCCACACGCGACGTTCGCGGTTTGTTTGGGCCAACCGTGTTGTTCGGACAGCTTTGGAGCGCGCAGGCGCGCTGCGGCACACCGAGTGCGTTGGCGTTGGTCGCGACCTCTTGCGGAGCGTCCTCGCGGGACCTGTCGATGTCACCCACGGAGACCCAATGAACCCGAGGGGGCAACGATGAAGGGCGGTAAACACAAAAAACCCCGGTTGGAGTTTTCCAACCGAGGTTTCTGATATCGATTCGCGGAAGTTTTAGAGCTTCTGCGAGTAGAATCCGATGATAGCGGCTTCGTTGGGTCAGAAGGGCACATCGAGACGATCGGGAGCGGCGATGAGCTTGCCGACAGCCTTGGCGGGATCGAATTCCAACCAAGAGGGGCGGGTTTGCGTGGCCGAGTACTCGATGTTCTGTAGGATGAGCGCCTTCTTGACGCTGCGCTCGCGAACTGCGATCTCGTCGCCGGCTTTCACGTGGAAGCTGGGGCGGTCGACGCGGGTACCGTTCACCATGATGTGACGGTGCACGATGAGCTGACGAGCTTGGGGAATGGTGCGGGAGAGACCCATGCGCCAAACCAAGTTGTCGAGACGGCTCTCGAGAAGGTTGATCAGGTTGAGACCGGAGGGTCCCTTCTGATTGGAAGCCTTCTTGACGTAGCGCTGGAATTGCTTCTCGAGCACGCCGTAGTGAAAGCGAGCCTTTTGCTTCTCGATCAGACGGATCTTGAAGTCAGA
The DNA here is from genome assembly GCA_009936995.1 of Rhodobacterales bacterium. Lineage (GTDB taxonomy): Bacteria > Myxococcota_A > UBA796 > UBA796 > JAACDH01. Next base: position 726 of record JAACDH010000512.1, on the reverse strand, counting down.
AGGTTTGCTGCGACGTGCTGTCCCGTGTTGACCTGGGGGAAAGGGGCGATCGAGCGTCGCCTTGGTGGTCAAACCGGGAAGCACCGTTCCCACTGCCCGACACTTTTTGAGTCGGGGTCCACGATATCTGGCCATTTGGTCAGCTCCTGGGTGCTTGGCTCGTGGTGTTCGAGCCAAAATGTTGAAGCCTTGCGGGGGGTAATGATCGGATGGTCATGGGCCGCAAGGCAGAAAGCGAAGTGATTATTTCACTTCGCGGTGAAGCGTAACTTTCCGCATGAAGGGGTTGTACTTACGCAACTCCATTCGCTTGGGTGTGTTCCGCTTATTCTTTTGGGTGGTGTACCGACTTACGCCGGGGACGCCACTGCCACGCTGCTCCGTACATTCCAAATGAATGACCTGTCGTGCAGCACTCTTCTTCTTCGCCAAGTTTCACCTCGGATTGCTCAAAACCAGATCGAGCCCGGGCTGATAATCCGGGGAGGGGGCAGTCGTCAAGGCATGAGATCTGAGAACCGGTAATGTACGCCGCGCTCGGCCAGGGCGGCGAGGATGGCTGGCGTATCTGATTCGAGGTCTTCAGGCGGATGAACGCCGGGTTCAGGAGTGTGTCCAGCCAGAAACCGGAGGGCGATGACGGTGGCCGTAAACCCGGTGGTACGACTCATGCTGCGGAAGCCGGTTTGTGGATCTCTGTGGTCGAGTAGATCCCAGTCCCATTGG
>JAACDH010000511.1 GCA_009936995.1 Rhodobacterales bacterium | reverse complement strand
CGAAGCGGTGCAAACCACCGGCGTGGGCCCCTTCATTCACCCCAGCCTAGACACCGGACCCCAGGGCCTGGTGTACGACACCAACGACCTACTCTACGTGGGCAATGTGTTCCAGAACGGCGACTTCTGGCGCGTAGGCGCTGGGTCGCAGCTGGAGATCGAGGTGGCCCAGTTCCCCGACCGCGTGTACGCCGCTGGCATCTATGGTCCGAACGAGATCCTGGTGTCTGTGGCGGGTGGCCAGATCCATCGACTGAACACATACACCCTCCAGTCTGAGCTGTGGGCCACCCTCACAGAAGAGGTCACCGATCTGCAGCGCGACCCCTTCACGGGGTTTGTGCTCGCTTCTACCTCAACAGAGGTCGTGGAGATCTCCCGCACTGGGGTGATCCGCGGCACTTTTACAACCCTCACAATGGCGGGTCGCACGGAGATTTCTCCAGACGGAAGCCTGTATCATCTAGACCACACCTACCTAGGCGGTACCACTATTCACAAGTTTCCCCTTCCACTCACGCGGCCCTAGTTCTTCATCGCAGGGATTCTGACAGCGGCTAAGGCTGACGCCAGCATGGCTCGAGCGGGTGCGGTGTTGGTGCACCACACGTGCTCCCCGAAAACCCGATCCGCGGCCATGAAATTAGAATTCCATGTCTACAACATCTCCCTCCCCTCCAACCTTGGCCTGGCGAGGGGTGCCATCTCGCCCGATCTGTATTTGAAAACGAGCGTTGAGGGATGTGACCGATCATGAGACCGTTGGCACCGGGTGGCCAGACCGTAGCGCCCACTTCGTGGATGTCCATGACCACGATGAACCCGTCCCCATACGTCGCGCCTTCCAGGATGTGAACGAGCTGGCCTAAAAGTGCGCTTGAGAAGGGGAGACCAGCACCGGTATGGTGTCGACTTGGATTGCGCTCGCGTCCGTAGAGCTGACGTCTCCCGTGTCGCCGGCCTTCACGAACACCGATGCTGGAAAGGTCGCTGACAAGTCCACGTCTGCAGGGCCATCCGACACGATGAGGTACACCAACTCTTGGAGGTCGCCCACGCCAGTGATGGTGCTAGGAGGGTCGCCAAAGGGATTGGGTTGGCGAAACACCTCTCTATATTGGAACGAGAAGATGCGAACGCCGTCTACGCTGCCATCTTGGATGACATCGGCAAACTCAGCGTCGACCAGACCCGTACTTACACCCGCGAGATCGTAAGGGTACGGCTGGAGATTACCTGCGTCATGAGCGTCGTAGTCGAAGGAGAATGAGGAGGTACCCGGGTGCTCCGTTTCCCAATCATAGTACGCATCGACCACGTGCTCGTCGGTGGCGAACTGGATGACCGGCTCGCCGTTGGGCCCTACCCAGGTACTGACTTCGTCACCAAAGAACCGCATCAGCTCGGCGACCTCGGAGCGGTACTGTAGGTTCTGGTCGGGATGGGTCATCATGCCAAAATTGAGCACCGTCTCGGGCCCGCCCGTGATGCGCTGATACATCCACTGGGCATACACCATCATGAACCGGCGCTTAATTTGATCGACGCCCAGGGTGAGCGCGTGTTTTCCCTCCGGAATAATCAGCCCAACCTGCCCAATACTCGTCACCCCTACCCAGGGACCGCTGGGATCTTCGAGGAGCGGAGAGGGAAACTGCTGGCGAAACGGTGTCCATGGCTTGTGCTCCCACTCGGTGTAGGTGAACACCTCGCCCGCGGGTGCGACGTCGAAGGCGAACTCCGCCATCAGCTGGGCGTACTTGTCCTCCAGCTCTTGAGTGCTGCGGGGCCCGGCGGGGTCGATGCGTCGAAACGGCGCCCCAAGGGCCAGCTCGACCTCCTCGATCTGAGTGCGCCAGATGTCCTCCATGATGGCGGGCGTGACCTGGTCGTTGTCGTAATGCTCCCAGAATTCGTCGACGCCGGTGTAAGCGTAGGGGTGGAAGTGCGTGCCCACCGAGTGGCCCGCCGTGAGCAGGTCCCGGATATGCTGGGTGTCATCTCCATTATCGTCCGCCATCAATACACGCGAATCGCGGCAGTACTCACCGTTCAGCTGAAAACTGACCTTGATGCCATAGCCATCGCTTCCGTCTCGTAGCCACTCCACCTCGGTCTTTCGCTCCAGGTACTTGTTGCGCTTGGCAAGGTTCCACTGGGCAGGATTGGGGTCTACAGTTGTGAATCCGTAGTTGTGTCCGTGGGCCGAGAACATCACGTAGATGGGATGCGGGGTGGCCGACGCCGTTGCGGTGGTCGTGACCGTCGTGGAAGTTGGGCTAGTGACCGTCGTTGTGGCATCGGTCGTAGTCGTTGTGGAACTGCCATTACCGGTGGATTGTCCGTCCGAAGTCTTGCAGCCGCCAAAGGGTATCGCCAACAGCGCGCAGAGCGTGATTGTCGTCGGAAGCAAATATAGAGCACGATAGCAAATGATGAATCCCCCAGGATCTTTGCGAGCTGTAGCGATTTGACTGGCTATCCACCGAGGACTTACCGCTTCTCGACGCTGTGGCTTCTTGGACGACCGAGCGGGCCAAGTTCGCGTGAACGGCTTCTGGGGCTGCTGGCGGGACATTATTCTGGTGCCGCTTCTGCTTCTGCTTCTGCAGGAGCTACGGGAGTAGGTGCCGCCGCTTGTTTCTTCGCGTCTGCTTCGAGCGCCTCAATCCTTTTGATAAGGTCTGCTGATGCAGATTTTTGGTTAAACGCCGCGTATTGATTGGCTAGCGAGACCCCGGCGACGATCTGGGTCTGATTGTAGTTGAAGGCGTTATACATCATGGAAAGAATGGTGAGGACGAATGTTACTATTATGACGGTCTGCATATTTTCGGCATTTAGCATGCTACTCATTCGGGACATCTGCTCTCCTTGGGAAGATACGCGATGTTAGGTCGAGCGACTCAATGGCGTCAATGTCTAGAGAAAATCGTGGCGACTGCATGGGTTCTTAGGGTGTCGTAGGGGATGGCGGATGGTTTGGTTGCGCCGGCCCCGCTCGCGCACCCAAAACGGCCGACAGCCTGTATGCTGGCCTTGGAGACTCTCTAATGCTTCCTATCCGCCGAAGTGTGCGTTCATGATGTGCTCACCGTGGCGTTGGTGCGTGAATTGATCCTGTGTCGAGGGAATCGGTTGAAGCATGATTCATGGACACACTGGTATCCACCTCCATGTGCATAAATGAACGCACCATCCTTGATGGTGGCTCCATCACGCTACTTTACGGACATGCTCCGATGCCTCTTGCCCTTGGAACACCCGATTCACCTTTTTTGACAAGTTGTGTTGGCGTGAGGCGATGATTGTCAAAAATGGCTAGATGCCAGCTGGGAGCTACCGTTCCTTCACCAAAAGCCTCATCCGGCCACGCGGCGCCGCTTATTCTGTCGCGCCTTGAAACGTTCCTCGTTGACCCCATGCTCTGGTGGTGACACCCTGATTACCGAGGTGGTGCCGATGCTCCGGTGTACGTGGACTCTGCTGTGCTTACTACTTGCGTCATGCGGTCAGCCTGACGCTCCCGAGCCAACGCCCCTCCCTTCCGGCGATAGCGTGGGCCTCTCGGACGGCGCGCAGTTCGAGGAGGGCTACCAGTCGGTCTTGAAGCCGGTGTGCATGACCTGTCACACCCGCGAAGGTGCTGCCCATGTGTCGAGCTTCATCCTCGAGAGCGATGCCCGGCCCGACCATCTGGAGGTCAATCGGGCCGTGCTCTCGGATATCGCGGGCCTCGAGAGAAACGGCACCTCAATCGTCCTGCTCAAGGTGCTCGGGCTAGAGGACCACGGAGGCGGAGCCGTGCTCGCCGAAGACAGCCTGGAGTTCACGCTGCTGAGCCAATTCGTGGCCCGCCTCGACGCCCCCATCCTCTCGTGCCCAGATGAGGTCGAGCCGACATGGGGTGCTGGACTCGCCCTCCTCACGCCGACTCAGACGCTTCGAAAGGCGGCCATTCTACTGCCGGGACGGTTTCCCACACAGTCGGAGCTCGATCGCGTCGAGCTGGGAGGAGAAGACGCGCTTGGCGAGGTTCTGGGCGAGATGATGCGCGAGGAGGCCTTCATCGACCGCATGAAAGAGGTGTACAACGACCACCTCCTGACCGACCAGTACATCGGCGCTTACAGCGGTGTCGCCCTACTCGACTACGACCGCTATCCCTCGCGCTATTGGTATGAGTCCGCCGAAGAGGAGGTCGAGGCCGATCGACGCGCAGCCACCAGCAAGGCCATTGCCCCAGAGCCTCTCGAGCTGCTGGCCCACATCCTTCGAGAGGAACTCAGCTACACCGAGATCCTCACGGCCGACTACGTCATGGTGAACGACTACTCGGCCCTGAGCTATGGCCTCTCGGGTGTCGAATGGCCCGACCCCGACGAGCCGATCACGTACGCCTTTCGACCCGAGATACTCCCCGGCGTACCCCACGCGGGGGTCCTCACGACGCCCGCCTTCCTGAACCGGTATCCAACCAGCGCGTCCAACCGCAACCGCCACCGGACCTGGGCGTTCATGAAGAAGTTCATGGCCACAGATCTTCTCCAGTTCGCGGATCGGCCCATCGATCTGACCATGAGCGACACCCACAATCCGACGCTCAACGACCCGCAATGCAATGTCTGTCACGCCGTGATGGACCCCATGGCGGGCCTGTTTCAGAACTGGGACGAAGACGGAGCGCTCAATCCGCGAGAGACCGGCTGGTTCGCAGAGATGGCCCCACCGGGGTTCGGGGATCAGACGCTTCCTGCGGGCGAACAGGCCGTGGCACTTAGCTGGATGGCCCACACGGCCCTGAACGACCCTCGCTTTGCCGTATCGACCGTCCAGACCATGCTCCAGGCCTTCACGGGTGTCGAGATCATCGAGGCCAACACCGCCGCGACCGAAGACGATCTAGGCTTGGCCTACAAGGCGCAGCAGGACTTCGTGAACGAGACCGCCACCGCTTTCGCCGAGGGTGGTTTTGATCTGCGACAGGTCGTCAAGGCCGTGGTCCTCTCGCGCTACTTCCGGGCGAACGGTGACGCCGGAGCGACATCCGGCGATCTGGTTCAAGCCGGGACTGCCCACCTGCTGACCCCCGAAGAGCTGAACCGCAAGATCCTCGCGGCCACGGGCGTACACTGGGAAAGCTGGGACGGCGACTACATGACCCACCGGTATCGCCTGCTCTATGGGGGTATCGACAGCGACGGCGTGACAAAGCGTCTGGTCGACCCCAACGGCATCATGGCGAGCATTCAGCAACGCATGGCGACGCAGGTCGCCTGTCGGGCGGTGCCACGTGACTTTGTGCTCCCCAAGAATCAACGCCGTCTCTTCCCCCTGGTCGAATCTTCGTATGCGCCGATTACCGAAGACGGCTTCGACATTCCAGAGCCCACACTCGCTATTCGCAACAACCTCGTCCACCTGCACGGATTACTCCTCGGAGAGACCTTGTCCGTTGACGACCCCGAGATCGACATCACCTACGAGCTCTGGCTGGATACCTGGTCCGACGGACTGGCTGCCATCGAGTCCGGAGAGGCGTCGACGTCTCTGCATTGGGACTGCGATGCCACGGCCTGGGCTGGCGAGTACATGCCCTCCGAGTTGTACGTCAACGCAGACCCGGATTATCTAATTCGCACGTGGTCTGTGGTGCTGACGTACCTGCTCACCGACTATCGCTTCGTGTACGAGTAGCCGCCATGAAACTAGACCGACGCACATTTATTAGTCTCCTAGGCTCTACCGGGGTCGTCTTCGGACTTCCCGCTTGGCTCCAAGGTGCTCACGCCACCGAGCCCTTCACCGGACCCTACTGGGTGACGATCGACGCCGGCGGCGGCTGGGATCCCACCATGCTTTGCGACCCAAAGGGCAAGG
>JAACDH010000510.1 GCA_009936995.1 Rhodobacterales bacterium | reverse complement strand
CGAGGAAGGCGAGGAAGGCGAGGAAGGCGAATCCCCTGCCCTCCAGGCGCTACAGACCCTCGGCGAGCTCGACCCCGACGCCCCCATCGACACCGAGATCCGCGCGTTGGCCGAGCGCCTCTCCCAAGCGCTAGACGGTGACGATGCCGACGGCGACGAAGGCGACGAAGAGGCAGACAGCATCGCGGTCGGCGAGGCCGCCGCCGCCCTGCTCGAGGGCACGGGCACCCCCGCCACCACCGGCGCCATCGAGGCCGATCGGGTGGCGTCCTTGTTGGAGCAGTTTGCCCCGGGACTGGGCTGGTCACAGGCCCCCGGCGCCTTGGAGCGAACCCTGCTGGACCGGCTCGAACAGCTCGTCGAACTGCTCAACGACGTGGACAAGCTCAAAGACATCGCCGACCAGCTGGGCCGCATGGAAGAGGCCACCACTCGAAAGGGCCCCACCGAGGGCGGTCGCGAAGAGGTCGCCGGCGTTCGGTTGGGCGGCGAGATCAGCAATGTGCTCCCCGTCGAGCTCGGCCTGCTCGGAGACGCCGACACCGAGTCGCTGTTCTACCAGCGGTTTCTAGCGCGTCGATTGATGTCCTTAGAGCTGTCGGGGACCGGCGACGAGGGCGGCGCCATGGGCGACAAGCGCGGTCCAGTCATCGCCTGCATCGACACCAGCGGCTCCATGGAGGGCGACCCCGAGCTGGCCGCCAAAGCCTTGGTTTTAGCCGTCTCTCGGCAAGTGCTACCCAAGGGTCGGGTGATGCACCTGCTGTTGTTCGGCGGCTCGGCCGAGTTCCAAGAGATCCGCCTTCGACGTGGACACGGCGGGTTAGAGGGCCTGCTCGATTTCCTCGGGTTCAGCTTCCGCGGCGGCACCGACTTCGACACCCCGCTGCTGCGCGCCCTGCAGCTGTTAGAGGAGCGGGACCTAAACCTGGCCGACATCTTGGTGGTCACCGACGGCCTGTGCCGAGCCAATCAGCACGTCGTCGACGAGGTGGCCAAGGCCCGAGAAGGCCGGGGCGTTCGGGTGTGGAGCGTGGTGCTGGGCCGCGACGACACCCGCGGCGTCGACGACTTCAGCGACCGGGTCACCGCTATCCGGCTGTAGACCTTGAGAACGGCACCGGACCGTGTCATCCTGCCGAGCGGAGGTCCCATGCGACTCAGTCTGACCCTCATCCTCGTCCTCGCCTGCGGAGGCGACACCGCCCCCACCGACTCGGCCGCTTCCACGGCCTCAACCATCGATCCGCTCAGCTGGCCGGTCAATGCATCGGGGGCGTTCAACGTGGGCTACCAAACCTGGGAGGTCACCTACGAACCCCTCGCAGGCGAGTCGCGCACGGTTGCCCTCAACGTCTGGTACCCCACCGACGACACCGAGGGCAGCGCCGCCAACTACCTGGGCATCGCACCAGACGACCAGGTCTTCGTCGACGCCACACCCGCATCGCCGGCATATGACCAAGGTTACCCCGTACACGCCCACTCGCACGGCCACATGGGCTGGGGGGCCACAAGCGCCAACACCGCACGCTACTTCGCCTCCCACGGCTGGCTCTACGTGTCGCCCAACCACACCGAAAACACCCTGCTCGACAACGTCGACCCCGCTCCCCAGGGCGCGTTCTACCATCGTCCTCTCGACGTACGCGCCGTCATCGACGCCATCCAAGACCTTCCCGCCGACCACGTGCTCGCCGGCCTGGCCGACACCTCCAAGGTGCTGATCACCGGCCACTCCAGAGGCGTTCCGACGGTGTGGTCCCTGATGGGCGCCGACTTCGATCCGGCCAAGTCCGAGGACTACTGCGCCGGCTGCAGCGCCGACCAATTGGCGTTGTTCGAGAGCGGCGTTCAAGAGACCCGAGCGGTGGCCGCCATCACCCTCGACGGTGGTTTTCCTTCGGATTGGATGACCGCCGATGGCCAAGACTCCGTTTCGGTGCCGCTGATGGACATGAGCGCCGAAGAGGGGCACACCACCCACCAAGACCAGTGGGACCGCTTCACCGGCTTGGACTACAGCTGGCTCGAGGTGGTCGACGCCTGTCACCAGACCTTCGCCCTGGGCGGCTGCACCGAGCTCTCCGACGAAGAGGGGTTCCACATGGTGAACACCTACGCCCTCGCCTTGGGTCGTTCTGCAGTGCTCAACGACACCGATGATCAAGTGCTCGGACTGCTGGACGGCTCGGTCACGGTAGATTCGCGCGGACTTTTCCTGACCCGATAACGTCGTGAATCCGTTCATTAGTGAGGAACAAGATTCTCACTTCCGCGTTTATATTCTTGTTGTTCTGAATGTTTAGGTGTAACGAAATATTCAGAAAGTAGGAGCGTACATGCCGGTCGATACCAAGGCGGTGCGAGAGCGCGATGTGGTCGACCAGTTGGCCGCGGTGCTTGAGCATATGGCCTTCCCGCCCGTGGCCGGACGAATCATCGGTCGACTGATGATCTGCGACCCGTTCGAACAATCCTCGGCCGACCTCGCGGATTACGTCGGCGCTAGCCCTGGAGCCATCAGCACCAGCACCCGCATGCTGATAAAGTACGGCCTGGTCGAGCGGGTTCGTATTCGGGCCGACCGCAAGACCTACTATAAGCTTCGCGACGGCGCATGGAACGACCTGTTCCACTCCGAGTGGGTTCGACTACAGCGCTTTCGCCAGATCGCCGACCAGGCCCTGGACCTCATGAAAGACGCCTCTCCCCAGCGGCGTGAACGCATGCAAAATTTTCGAGATTTGAACCTCTTCTTTGAAGAGGAATACCCAGTGCTATTGGCGCGGTGGGACGAACAAAAACGGAGCGAGACATGAGCACGATTCTACTGGTTTTGGCCGCGACCGCTCTGGCCGCCGACCCCACGGTTGAGGAACTCCTCAACGCCACCGACGACGTGATGCGTGGAGAGTCCAGTGTCGGCGTGATCGAGATGCACGTCAAGACCGCGCGCTACGAGCGCACCATGGCCATGAAGAGCTGGTCCCAGGGCACCGAAAAGACGCTGATCATCATCGAGGAGCCCGCCAAAGACAAGGGCGTCGCTACCTTAAAGGTGGGCGACAACATCTGGAACTACCTGCCCAAGGTGGACCGCACCATGAAGGTGCCCTCGGGCATGATGTCCGGCAGCTGGATGGGCAGCCACTTCTCCAACGACGACCTGGTGAAAGAGAACCGGCTGTCGGAGGAGTTCACCTGGACCGACCCCACCAAGAATGCCGATAACAACTGGGTGATCACCCTCACGCCGCAACCCGACGCCGCCATCGTTTGGGGGGCCGTGGTGGTCACCGTCAGCGACAACCTCATGCCCGTGAAGATCGAATACCAAGAGGAGGATGGCACCCTGGCCCGCACCCTCGCCTATTCCGAAGTCAAAGACCTCGGCGGGCGAACAGTCCCCACCGTGATGACCCTCACCCCAGCCGATAAGCCCGAGGAGTTCACCAAGATCACCTACCGAGAGCTCGACTTCGACGCCGACGTACCCGAGAGCATGTTCTCTCTCCAATCCCTCAAACGCTGAGATAGACATGATTTGGTTTGCCATCGCCTGGCGCAATCTGTGGCGCCAACGTCGTCGCTCTCTGATTACCGCAAGCGCAATGGCGGTCAGCGTCGGCCTGTGCATGTCGGTGATCTGCCTCAACGACGGCACCTTCGAGAAGATGTTCAACGTCATGGTCGAGCAGCAGCTGGGTCATATTCAGGTACACAATCCCGAATGGCCGGGCAAGCGAGGCATGTACGACACAATCGCCGACCTCGACCAAAACGTGGCAGCGCTCGAAGCCACCGATGGCGTGCAAGCCGTGAGCATTCGACTGCATGGCTTTGGCTTGGTGGGGGGTGACCAACAGTCTGCGGGCACCCAGCTGGTGGGCATCGACCCCGACCGTGAGCGCACCGTGAGCCCCGTGTTCGAACACATGCAGACCGGCACCTATCTGACCAACCAACCCGACGAGATCATCCTGGGACATGCTCTGGCCAGCGATCTCGAGGTGGGCGTGGGCGACGAAGTGGTCGCCCTCACCCAGGCCTCCGACGGCTCCTTGGGCAACGAACTGTTCCGAGTGGTCGGCACCTACAAGTCGGGCAACATGGCCATGGACCGCACGGGAGCGTACGTCCATCTCGGCGCCTTGCAGACGTTGTTGTACCTAGAGGACCAAGCCCACGAGCTCACCATCCTCGCCGACGACACCGACGCATTGCAGCCTCTGGCCGCCCGCCTAGCAACGGCGAACCCAACCCTGCTCGTACAGACTTGGCGCGAGGCCTCACCCCAGACGGCCGAGATGCTGAGCATGCAGGATGCGGGCGCCATGATCATCCTCGGCATCGTATTTCTGGTCGCCTCCTTTGGGGTGGTCAACACCATGCTCATCTCCGTGTTCGAACGAACCCGTGAGTTTGGGGTGTTACGCGCGCTCGGTGTTACGCCCCTTCAGCTGGTATCGATGGTGGTTATCGAGAGCGTCATTCTGGCGATTATCGCCGGAACCGGCGGGCTGATTCTCGGAGGCGGACTCGACGCCTACCTGGTCTTCCAGGGCATCGACCTCAGCGGTAGCATCGAGGGCGGTTTCGACTTCAACGGTATCATCATGGACCCAGTCCTCACCGGCGTCGTCCGCTGGCAGCCCATCGTTCTCACCGTGAGCGTGTTGCTTGTGGTCAGCGCGGTCGCCGCTGTGTGGCCCGCCATGCGCGCCGCCTCTATTCAGCCCATCGAAGCCATCCGGTCGGAGTGAATCATGTGGCAACTCCTTATTCTCGCATCGCGAAATCTGTTCCGTAACGCCCGAAGAACAGGGCTCACCATGGCCGCCATTTCGGTGGGTCTGGCCATGATGATCGCCACGATCAACTTTCAGTATGGCAGCTACAAGGAGCTCACCACCAACGCCATCTCACAGCTCGCCGGACATGTGGTGGTGCAGCATCCCAGGTGGCAGGATGAGCGTGAGTCCCAATACCTGGTCACCGACGCAGACACCGTGGCCACCAAGCTCCGAGCCACGTTCCCCAAGGCGATCGTAACTCAGCGTGTGCAGGTCGGCGGTTTGTTACGGTCCTCAAGCAACTCAGTCGGAGCGGGGCTGGCCGGCTACGAGCCCGACCAAGAAGCCCAGATCAGCGATCTAGACGACAAGCTCATCGACGGTGAATGGCTTGGGTCCGACGACCTTCGCGGAATCATCATCGGCACCGGCATGGCCGACAGCCTAGACGTCAAGCTCAACGACAAGCTGGTGTTCATGAGCCAGCAGAAGGGCGAAGAGATGGCGAGCCGGCTGTTTCGTGTCCGGGGAATCTTCCGGACGGGAAGCGCCGACCTAGACGGTTTTGTCGCCGTGAGTCACATCGACGCCGCTCGCGACTTACTCGGCGGAAAAGCCGTCGCCCACCAAGTCGCCGTGCACCTCCCCGACGCTCGAACCTCCGAGGCCGACGCCCGCACCGCCGCCAATGCCCTACAACGAGACGACCTCTTCGTAGGCAGCTGGCTGGACGCCATTCCCGAGATCTACGCGCTCATTCAGGTCGACCGGACCAGCTCCGATCTGATGATGGCGGTGATTGGATTCATCGTCGCCCTGGGTGTGCTCAACACCGTGCTGATGAGCGTGCTGGAGCGCACCCGTGAGTTCGGAACCATGATGGCCGTGGGCATGCGACGTACCTCAATCGCGGGGCTGGTCCTCATCGAAGCCACGGTCTTGGGGGTCTTCGGGTCTGCATTGGGCTGCGTGCTCGGCATCGGAATCTCCTACCCCCTGGTCAATTCGGGCATCGATATGTCGGGCTACATGGGCGAGACCATGGTCACCGGCGGCGTGGCGGTGAGCACGCTCATTATGGGCGCTTGGGACCCCAACCGCATGGCGCTTTACGCCTGCTTGGCCGTGGTCTTTACTATCCTCGCCGCGATCCCGCCCGCTTGGCGCGTCACCCGCATGAAGCCGGTCGACGCCATGCGGCACAGCTAATCACTTCTGGAGACTGTCATGAGCATCATCGCATCCGTTAGCGGCCTGACCCGCGACTACATTCAGGGAACGATCACTGTGCGGGCGCTGCGCGGCGTCGATCTATCCATCCAGGAGGGCGACTTTGTGGCGCTCATGGGGCCGTCTGGCTCCGGCAAGAGCACCCTCCTCAACTTGCTGGGCGGACTCGACGAACCCAGCGCTGGCGACGTGTCCATCGAGGGCACCAGCCTCACCGACATGACCGAGGCGCAACGCTCCAACCTCCGCCGCGACCGACTGGGCTTCATCTTCCAGTCCTACAACCTCATTCCCGTGCTGTCTGCCGCCGAGAACGCCGAGTTTGTCCTGTTACTTCAAGGTGTGGGCCCCAAGGAACGAAGAGAGCGCGTGTTTAAGACCCTCGCCGACGTGGGGCTGGCGGGCATGGAGAACCGACGCCCCAACGAGCTCTCGGGTGGGCAACAGCAGCGGGTGGCTGTGGCCCGCGCCATCGCCGGCAAGCCCGCGCTCATCCTCGCCGATGAGCCCACCGCCAACCTGGACTCCGAGACCGGAAACGCCTTGTTGGAGCTGATGAAGAAACTCAACGAGAAGAACGGAAGTACCTTCGTCTTCGCTACCCACGATCCCAAGGTCATGGCCGTCGCCAACCGGGTGATCAAGTTGGTCGACGGCAAGATCATCTCTGATGAGAGGCAATGATCACGCTGCTGCTCATCGCTCTGGCGAACGCCGGAGAGCTCGAGGCGTCGCTGCACGGCGACGTGAAGACCTTTGGGACCGCGATCTTCCCGTATGAACACATCCTGATGCCACCCGAGGCGTCGGGCACCTCGGTCTGGAACCTGCGACTGAAGGGCGAGGCCCGGTACCAGGACTGGGTTCGCGTAGAGGTGCACCATGTCCTCAACAGCAACCTCGGAGATGCCCTCGCGCTAGGAGGTTTTGGTAGCACAGGGGTCAACGTAGTCGCGCCCGAAGTCGTCCAGTTGGGTTGGGAACACGACATCGAAGGCGGCGTGAGTCTCACGGGCAGGACCGACCGTGCGAACGTGCTTTTACGCGCCCCCAACGTGGATATCACCCTGGGGCGACAGGCCGTGAGCTTCGGAAATGGGTTGTTCTTCACGCCGCTCGACCTGGTCAGTCCCTTCAGCGCCGCCACCATCGACTCCGACTACAAGCCGGGCGTCGACGCGGTTCGGGTCGACGGCTTCATCGGCATGACCGGCAAGATCACCGGCGTAGCCGCCTACGCTGGGGACTGGAGCGCCGACGGGACCGTGCTCGCCCTCAATGGCCAAGGCACCGTGGGCGTCACCGACCTGGGTGGGTTCGCCGGCCTCATTCGCGACGACGTCGTGCTGGGAACCACCGTGGTCAGCGCCATCGGTCCCGTGGGCATCCACTCCGACATCGCCCTAACCCTGCCCGAAGACGACGACGCCTACCTGCGCGCTGTCCTGGGCGGCATTGGACGCCCGACCGGAACCACCATCGTCTCGGGCGAGCTCTACCTACAGACCATGGGCGCCGCCGACCCCGCCGACTACCTGGGTAAAACCCTCGAGAAGCCCTGGGCCGAGCAGGGTGTGTGGACGTGGGGACGAATGTACACCGCCCTCACCGTTACCCAAGAACTCACGCCGCTGCTGTCGGCCAATCTCGCCAGCATCGTCAACGTCGAAGATGGCTCGGCGCTGCTGCTTCCCGCCGTCTCTTGGTCCGTCAGCGAGAACACCGATGTCGGCCTGGGTGCGTTCATGGGCTTGGGCAAGCGCCCCGGAGAGGTCGATCCACTCACCTTGATTGACCCGACGACGTTCCAGCCGCTCCCAGACGCACAGCTGTTCAATCGGATTCCGTTAGCGAGCGAGTTTGGCACCTATCCGATGACGGTGTTCGCCAGCTTCAAGGCGTACTGGTAGCGCCGAGCACCCAAAGACGATCACTCGGCGAACCCGAGCCCCTCGGGCACCACCAGTGCGGTCCGAAGCTGTTCCGCTAGGTAATTGAGCTGGTTCATATTCTCGGACTCGTGCGTGAGGTCTACCACCAGCCCCATCTCTGTATCTGCCCGCACGACGCCCCTCGGCACCATCCCCCGGTTTTTTACGAAGATCTCATGGGACACCACATAGATCCGCTCGATCTCGATCTGTTCAAGACGTATTGTCGGCCGACCGGGCACCGGCCCCTCGGTGATGGTGAGCACATCAACGTTGATCTGATAGCGCCGAGTGTTGAGGAGCTGACCCAACGATGGGTAGGTGACCCAGAGGCCCACGCCTCCGGTGATGCAGGCAATGCCCAGTGTCACACCAAAACTTGAGCTGCCAGGCAAAAGCACCCACATCACAAGTGAGATCCACAACAGACCGCCGCCCATGAGCACCCCCAGCAAGCCGCGCCCACGGTCAAGCTGCTGGTCCAGGGTGGTGATCGGCCCTTCATTCGACAACCTGATTCCATGCATCGTTCACTCCTTTTCTGTCCTAAATACAGATTCAAACGAGCGAAGCACCCGCACCCGGGTTCGATCGACACCCTGGGCATACACGAGTATACCCGACCACTTCGGCACGCTCGCCAGCAGCTGCAGGGCGTCGTCGAGGGCCTTGGGGTCGTTCAGAGACGGCAGCACCCACTCCAGCGCGGGACCGCTGGGCGCGTCGAGGGCGATGGGCGGTTCGAGGGGCTGAATTCCCCGGGCCAGCATCGCCTGCATCACCACAGCACCCATGGCCAGGTCGTCGGCGTCGAGCTCGCGTGGCCCCGCGGTAGGCAGGCGGTCTCTGTCCTGTCGACCATCGCGAACGCGCAGGAACCAGCTACCCATTCCCCTTCGCCAAACTGGATTCGCGCAGGGCCAGTGCTCTTCGAGGCCCAAGGGCTCGCCGGGCACCACCCGAACCGCATAGGCATGAGGGAGTGTCCCCAGCTTCTCGGCGAAGGTCTCGGTGTCTACCTTCGCATCCGCCTGCCAGGTGGCCGCAAAGTGCCAGCCCGTCTCGCCGGGAATCCAGCGACACACGCCACCATCCACGCCCGCTTCTTCGGCAAAAGCCAGGGCCGACATGACCAAAGTGTCGTGATGACCCAACGTGTCTGGGAACAACTGAATCTCAGCGACGGGAAAGGCGTCTGTGCACGCTACGTCTGCGTCTACGCCAGGCTGCACCGCTGAGTTACCCGGCGACGCTGGCATCGTGGGCGTGATCAGCCAGAGCACCAGGTCCAATCCTCCGAGCGGGGACCACCATGCCAAGTCCGGTGCTAGACGCAGGGAATCGTGCTCCGCTCGGTTCAAAATCAACTTGGCGAGCGCGTCGATGATGGCTTGGCGACGGGGTCGAATCGTATCGCCCGCCAGATTCGCGAACGACTCTGCGCCCAACGACAGCCACAGGCCCACCCGACCCGAGCTGCGCGCCACCACTGGCGCCACCGTATCTGGCCCTCGGTCCGAGCGGGGTTGCAGGGCCGGGTCGACCGTCCGAATCGCCTCGACCAGCTGCCGCTCTAGGGCCTGAACCGCCTCGTCTGGGCCGCCCAACCGCGTCAGCTCTGGGGGCGCGCTGCCCACGCCCGAGCGGTCGATCCACTGGTCTGCTTGAACATCGCCGCATTCAATCCGCTCGCGCTCGGCCCATCCGTGAGCCTCCGCTCGCTCGGCACCTGGCGAAAGTCCTGGGACCAGCCAAACCTCGGGACAGGCCACCGTGAGCCGCACCCAGTCTTCCGCCGTGAGCTCGGGGAGCTCCGCCCAAGCAAACCAGGGCGCTTCGGTTTCCCAGGGCTCATCGATGACCGCCTGCGGCAATGCGCCGAGTACATCGACAACCCGATCGAGCAGGGCCGTGAGTGCAACTTCGTCGGGTGCCGTGCAGCGCAGGACCGGCCAACCCGAGGTGAGCGCGCCGGCCGCCCAGAGCGCCACATTGTCGGGACAGTGGAATTCCATGGTCGACGTGTAGCTTGTTAGGAGGTGTTCGTGGAGGATGACCATGCTGCTGACCCTGCTCTCCCTGGCCTTCGCCGGAGACCTCAACCTGCCCGAGCTCGCCGAAAGAGAGGGTCTGCCCGCGGCTCGCAAGGCGCTAGACGTCTTGGTGGCCGAGGCCAAGAACGACAAGAAGCTCCAGGCCGCGCTCACCGAAGCGCAGCTCTCCTCCGTCAAAATCCCCAGTCAGGCCGGATTCGGCGCGGATCTCGTGCTCTCCAGCGTCCAGCCCGTCGGGGACTGTCAGTGGACCGACGGCCTCACCTGTACCGTCGTGGCCAGCACCACCTCCTCGATCGCCGACGACGAGTTTCAGCTCCGCTGCCTCAGTAAGTATGGGGCCAAAAGAGCGGTGACGTCCGTGCTCACCAGCCAGGCTGACGGCGTCGCCACCTGGTCGCTCTCCGGCGTCGAGGCCTGCTGGGAGTTGAACAGCGCCACCCTCCAGTTCCTGCCCACCAGCCACGGCGACCTCGAGGGGATTGGCAAAGGCGACGACGACCTCATCCCGCCCGAGCTCGCCGGCCTCACCTGGGGCCAGGTCGAAGACGACCTCAAGTCCCGGCTGAACACCTTCAAGGTCTGCTCCCGCGACGCCGATCCCAAGGTCGCTGGCAAGCTCATCGTCGCCTTTCACATCGCCGACAACGGCCAAATCGACAAGGCCGAAGCGCAGACCAGCACCCTGAATAACAAAGACGTCGAGGCGTGCATATTGGACCGTTTCCTAAAGATTCAGTACCCGCCCGTCAACGATGGCTTCGCCGACGGCACCTTCCCGTTCAGCTTCCAGTAGGTCGGGAAATCGTGGCCAACACCGGCAGCACGCCAGCCGGCCGGTCATGTCGAAAACGAACATCGGCTAATGCTAACCGCTTGAACACACGCCAGTCTTCGCCCAGTGTCACTCGGCGAAGCAGCCAGGCCGCCGAGGCCTCCCACACCGCCAGCCAAGCCGCCACCGTGAGCCCCTGCGCCGACAGGTCGAGCAAAAAACTGGTGCCGCTCCAACCGAAATTCGCGTAGCTCGTGAGCAGCACCAACAGAGACACCCCAAACAGCAACAGGGCCGCCGAGCGCCAAACTTGGCGACGCCACTTCTGTAGGCCCAGGTGCTGCAGGTAGTCGAAGTAATCGTGAATGCTGCTCCGCACCTCCTGTTGGGCTGCGTCCGAGACCTGTTCGGGCAGCCACAGTATCAGCGCAAACGGCTCTGTTCCCAGCTCTCGTACGCACTCCACCACGTAGTCCGCCAGCTTTGGATGCAGGTTGCGCACCTGCCGAGGGTCGCGCAACGCGAACGGGTTGTACACCGCGTCCACCTCGTCTAGCGCCAGCACCAAAACCACCTTGCCATCTGCGGTTCGTTCGTAGCGTTCTAGGATGCGAGAGCCCATCGGTGTCCTCGTAGACCCCCCTTGCCTAACCCACTTCCTTCAAGCGCGCGCCTCCGCCATCAACGCACGTCTACACACCCAGACAACTTCCGGTAGCGCCGGCCCAGTCCCCGGGGTTAGTCCCGCGCACTCGGAGTACACCATGGCCCTGCAAGCTGGAATCGTCGGACTGCCCAATGTCGGCAAGAGCACCCTGTTCAACGCCCTCACCCAAGCCGGTGCGGAGAGCGCGAACTACCCCTTCTGCACCATCGAACCCAACGTCGGTGTCATCACCGTGCCCGACGAGCGTTTAGAGCGTCTGCAGGCTATTATCGAGACCAAGAAGGTCATCCCGGCCGTGGTCGAGATCGTCGACATCGCCGGCCTCGTGCGCGGCGCCTCCACCGGTGAAGGCCTGGGCAACCAGTTCCTCGGCAACATTCGCGCCACCAACGCCACGCTGCACGTCGTCCGCTGCTTCGACAACGACGACATTGAGCACGTCGATGGTTCCATCGACCCGCTCCGCGACATCGACACCATCGAGACCGAGCTGCTGTTGGCTGACCTTGAGACCGCCCTCAAGCGGGTCAAGCGCTTCGCGAAGGTCGCCAAGACCGGCGACAAGAACGCCATTCTCCAACACGGTGTCGCCGAGCGCTTGGTGGCCCACCTCGAGGCCGGCACCCCCATCCGCTCCACCCTCGACGAGTGGACCGAAGACGAGATGGGCAGTGTGATCGAGGCCCAGGTCATCACCTCCAAGAAGGTGCTCTACGTCTGCAACGTCGAGGAGTCTTGCGCGGCCACCGGCAACGCCTACTCCGAGTTGGTCCAAGCGCACGCCGCCAAAGAAGGCGCGGGGGCGATTGTCTTGTCTGGGGCGATCGAGAGTGAGATCGCCGAGATGGACGACGAGGAAGACCGGGCGATGTTCCTCGAGGAGTTGGGCCTGAAAGAGTCGGGTTTGGCCCGGATGGCCCGCGAGGTCTACCACTTGCTAGGATTCCAGACGTACTTCACGGCGGGCGAGAAGGAGATTCGCGCCTGGACCGTGAAGGCCGGAGCTACGGCGCCGCAGGCCGCCGGTGTGATTCACTCGGACTTCGAGCGTGGGTTTATTAAGGCCGAGGTCTATGAGATCGCGGACATGGAAGCGCTAGGGAGTGAGGCCGCGCTGAAGGCGGCTGGGAAGTTGCGGATTGAGGGGAAGACGTATGTCCTGAAGGATGGGGACGTGATGCACTTCCGGTTCAATGTTTAGAATCGGCTGCTGATTCGCCCTGGAAGCCCCCCTCTGACGGGGCTTTCGTGGTTTTAAGGTCGATCAACGAGGACACGGTAGAACGTCCCGAATCGTCCATGCTCGTCCCGATGTGGGTACAGAACCGGGGACAGGGGCGAGAATGAAAGTTAGCCGCCGCCCCATCCGTGGTGGTCGTCCTATCGCCGCTCTCCAAGTAGGAGGCCAGCGATGCCACAAGACTCACCCAGATTCCGAATCCTCCATCACTTCTTGGAGGCGACACTCGTG
>JAACDH010000509.1 GCA_009936995.1 Rhodobacterales bacterium | reverse complement strand
GGAAATACCTGACCCTACGGGAGGGAAGGGGCGCTGGCCTCCCTATTTTTCTCGAAGTGACTCAAAACAGGCTTGTGCCGCCCCCATACGCGACCGAAGCAGCCCGTGCAGAGAGGCGGGCAAAGTCGCCTCCCACGAGGCAGGCACACCCCCTCGGTAGTAGGAGGTCGGGTCAAAGTCCCCCGCCGGCCGGCCGGCCTCGGCCTCGAAGGTGTGCGCACGAGCCGTGGCCCCGACAAACTCCGGGGGCAGCGACAAGCCGATGTGCTGGGCGATGCGAAGAATTTGGGTTTCTGTCGCCTCGACCAGCGACCGATACTGCACCAGCAGCGTGGAGGGCCCCGCCTGCAGGGCCGCCTGGTAGGACCGCAGCAGCTCGGGTAGCACCGCGTCCAGCAACTCGGTGAGAATCGCCTCGGGCGACTTGCCTTCAAAGTGCACAGCCGCGGGGCCAGCCTGGGCATAGAAGAAGGTTGACGTCAGCACATCCATCGGGTCGCGGTAGATGTAGAGCGTGCGCACGGAGTCCGATGTCGGACCCACCTCGTAGTGGGTCTTGAGCACGTGAATGCCCTCACCGCTGTCCTCGAAGCAAGCGATGGCCTCCAGCAGCCGAAGATGCTCGGCATCGCCCTCGACATTGGTGGGGAAGTCGTCCATTCGCTGGCCCGCACGGTTGCCAGAAGTTCTTGTTATTCCTGAACTTCTAACCATATTCTGGGTGATACGTGTGAGCCAGCTGGTGCCGGACCGAGGCACACCGCTGGCCATGATCAATAGGGGCCTGCGAGACGCGAAGCTCGGCCAGGAGGTATCCGATGCCCTGGAGCTGACCTCGGTGATCCGCCGGCGGAAGTCCATGGCACCCTCGTGACGGTCGGAAGTGCAGGCAGTGGGGCTCAACCGGATCTCGCCGAGGACCTCACCGCCGATACTGAAAGGGGCGACCAGCATCCGGCCCTTCAACACGGGACGTTCGACGCGCACATTGTCAGGGACCCGACGCAGGTTTCGGTCGAAGACGACGGCGGCTGACACGGCGGGCACATCGAGCGCCGGAGTAGGTACCTCTTCGAGAAAGGCCTTTAGATCACCGCCTCCCCTGGCCGTCAGATGCTCGTCAAAGTAACCACCACAGGTTCCTTTTCGGGTACACCCCTCACATGAATCGGCATAGCGCCTCCCCAGGGCGACATTGCGAACCGCATCTTCCTGGTAGTCCGTGCGGGACCAGAAATTCACCTCGTCGCCGGCGGTGGCGGTAGCAGTACCCAGCAGGTCCTGATCGTGCAGCATGCGGTCGTGCGAAGCGGCCCAAAGGTCCGGGCTCAATACGCAGTCGGGCATGCAGAAGAACACCATCTCGCAACCCCGCTCGGCCATCCAGCCATGCAGGACCTTGAACCGACCCATCTGCGCCCGCTGGTCGTCCGGATCGAGGTTGATCTCCAGGGAGTTTTGCGGGGCCTCAGCGATCGGAACCGAGTCCCCCATTACCCACTTCGAGGCACCGAGAGCGGCCAACGCAGCACCGATCTGCTCCAGGTCGTCGACATTGTTCTTGGAGAGCACGGTGGCGCCATAGACCCGTCCCGTGAGCGTCTGCTGGGCGTTCTCCACGCCCTCCTGAAACTCCTTCCACCAGTACTTTCGGCCAGTGACTAGGCTGCCAGATTGCTCGCCGAGGGCGTGCATACTGATCATCAGCTCATCCAACAGTGGCCCCACCTCTTCGGCGAAGTCGCGCTTTCGCCACTGCAGCAGATTGGTGATGGCGTAGTTACGCATGCCAAGCTCTCTGGACAGCCGTAGGGCATCGCAGAAGCGAGGATGGATGCTGGGCTCACCGCCCATGAACTGCACGACCTTGACCCCATCGGCCGCATAGGACCGAAGCACGGTCTCAATCTGCTCCCACGGCATCAGGGTACCCTGACCAATACGCACCGATTCACAGCAGAAGGTGCACCGCAGATTACAGGCATTGGCGATGAAGAGCTCGCGCCAGGATGCATCTTTGCCGGCCTTGGGCAACGCCAGGGCGCGGCCGGCTCGGTCGATCTTCAGGATGGCTTCGGCGAAGGCGTCGGCGATGTTTCCGGCGCCCTGATTCTCGACCACCCGAACCCTCAGCGTCGGTCCCGCAGTGAAGCCATCCCCGGGGTTGTCGGCGTTTTCAACACGCACGCGGAACTGCTTCTCACCATTACGCATGGCAAAGACCAGTGAGCTCCCTGCGAAGTCAGGCGCTTCGAGGGTCCACGCGGGGAAGTGTCGCGAGAAGCGATGCAGCCCCACCTTCCAGAGGCGCTCGGCGGCTTCTTCGTTCGTGGTGGCGACAATGGCGGTCATTTAATGATCTCCCAGGGAGATAATACACCGAGAACAGGACTGAACCCCCGCGCGACTCCAATGATACACTGCGGCCATGACTGAACCCGTGCTGGCATTTCAGCGATTCTACATGAACAACCAACGTCTCCCGATCGACCTAGGTCGGCATGGACAGATCGCCCACATTGCGGACAGCGACGATGGCCACAGCCTCGACCTCGGCGTGCGCGACCCAAACGGATCAGCCTTTGTGATCGCGCTCTGTCCACGCAATCAGGCCACCGATCGGGTGGCGACCACCAATGCCCTCGACATTTGGGTGCGTAGCGACTCGGCCGAGCCCCAAGCCGACCAGATCCGCATGGCCAGGGCCTTCGCCCGATTCCTCGACGGCGTGGAGGCCCGGCGGGGCCCACCGCCCACCGCCGATATGTTCACTTCCAAAACGCCCAGAAAGCGCGCCGGGCAGGAGCCAGAGCGCAGGCTACATCGGATGGAGCTCATCCTCTTTCCCACCGATGCCTGCAATCTACGCTGCACCTATTGCATCGTTCCATTTGGCAAGGAACGCCTGAGTCCCGCACAAATCGACACCGTCTTTCAGCGCATCGACGCTTCTGACCTGGACTGGATTGGCCTGACTTTCCTGGGCGGCGAACCCATGCTGGGCTGGGAGGCCATCGTCGATGCCACCGAGCGCCTGGTTAAATACGACACCCAGCACTCACTATCCATGGTCACCAACGGCACCCTGGTCACCCCAGAAAGGGCCGCATTCCTTGGTAAGCACGACTTCGGTATGACCTTCAGCGTCGACGGTGTCGAGAGGGCTCACGCCCGTGAGCGGGTCGCCAAGGGCACCACCGACCAAGCCATCGCCCGCGGCTTCTTTCAGCGCACCCTTAAGGGCCTAAAGATGACCCAGGATACCGGTATCGAGGTGAAAGCCAATATGGTCGTCACCCCAAAAACGGTCGACCTGATGATCGAAGGGGTGGCGTTCCTGACTCAGCTCGGCATCGAGCTGGTGACCCTCTCGCCAGCCGTCGGTGTGGCGTGGGGCGATGCGGGGCTAGCCACCCTTCGCAGGCAGCTAGACGCCTATGCCAAACGGCTCACCGCGCAGATTCAGGACCAGCCCGCCGACAGTCGGGCGCGCATTCGTCGCGTCCTGCAATGGGAGATTCGCCGCAGCTGGTACTTCATGGGCCAGGACGTGTTCAACCCGCACACACGGCGCGTCGTGGTTGGACCCGATGGACGTCTGTTTTCCGACCTCTACAACGACGAGACCGAGGCGCTGCTGTATCTGGGGCAGCTCGACGACATCACGCGATGGCAGGATCTACCCGAGCGCTTCACGACCGTCCCGCAGGCGATGTACCGCGCCAAGGCCTGGGAGCCCCGTGTGATGCAAGACGTGCTTGGGCTTAGCCGCCACCTGTTCGAAGTGCTCACCCAGCTGAACGCGGAGGCCTTCACCACCGAGCCAGGCGCGCCCGAGCTCGTAGGCTACATGCCCGACACCTCCACATTCGTACCGGTGCTCTAGTGGGGTCGATTCGCCACATCGCCCTGATTCCCGATGGCAACCGCCGTTGGGCCCGTGCGCATGGAAAGTCCGTTGCCGACGGCCATCGCGCAGGCATCGCTGCCATGACCGGCGCCCTGTCGACCTGCTTCGACAGCGGTGCCGAGACGGCCTCCTTCTGGTGGAGCTCGCCGGCCAACCTCACCCGAAGAGATCCCGAGGAGGTCCGCAAAATCGTCGGCGTGCTGGCGCAGTGGCTCCACACCGACCTCCCTCAGCTCTTGGCCGAATACGACGCCAATTTCGTCGCCCTTGGACGCTGGCGAGATCTGTGTCCCGAACTGATCGGGCCCATAGACAACCTCACTGGTAAGGGCGGCAAACGGACCATTGCCCTGCTGATGGCCTATGACGGGCGAGACGAGATCCGAGCCGCGGCGGACGCGCTTGGGGGCGGTGGAGACAGCCGAGAAGCCTTTGAACGCGCATTGTGGACCGGCGGGCTCGGCCCGGTGGATTTGCTGGTTCGGACTGGAGACTCTACGCATCTGAGCGCGGCGTTCATGGCGTGGCAAGCCAGCGAAGCGCGGTTGTACTTCGCGCGCGAAATGTGGCCCGCCATCACCCCCGCACGCCTGGCCGAGATCATCGCCCAGGCCGGCGGGGTCGAGCGTCGATACGGCGCATGACACCTCGTGGGCACCACGCAGCGAGCATTCAACTGCTTCGGCTGCTGCACAGTATGACGGGCGCCGACCCGGTGGCGAAGTCCCTCATCGACCGGTGTGAGGCCACCCCTCCCAGCAACGACGCCCCCTTTGCCATGGCCTATGACACCTACCTCACCTCGGCTCCTGGTGGGCTTCGTTGGGGATTTACCATCAACGACCGCTTTGACGATGACTTCGACACACTGTTGCGCGAGTTCGCGGCGATCTCGGGTCATAGACCCAATTTGGTGGACCGAGTGGCGGCGGTCCGCGGGGCCCTGGACCGCGATTGCCGGCTGACCCTCGGCGTGGGCTTTGATGCGCCCCAGACTCAGCCTCGACTGAAGCTTTATCTGCAGGAAGACACCTGGGGCGAAGGGGTTTCGCCTGTAGGGGCACTGGCTCCCATTCTTTTGGCGGCGGGCATCTCCACTCCCATTCCCGCGTGGATCTCGCCGGATCGACGGGTCGGTGTTGTCACCCTTGAGCTCGCCGATGCCGGTTGGGATAGGGCTAAGATCTACCTCGGAGGCCAGACCCCACAGCACGCCACAGAAGGGGGCCCGCCCGAGCTGCAACACCTCGCCCGGCGGATGGCCAAGACCTGTCCGCACCCTGGTTTCTACTACGCCACTGTGCGCCTGTACCCAGGGCGCGCCCCGGCAACCGCCATCAACAAGATCTACGCGTTGGCCGCCATGGACTACGGTCGAAACGAGCTCCACTCCCTGCAAGCCCTGCGGGATGTGGCCGCCCTGTTCAAGGCGGCAGGCCGGTTGCCGGCGCTCAAGAGGCTGCTCAACCAGCTGCGGAGCTTGCCCGAGCTGCGCGCCGTCCCCACGGCGACCGCGCTCGAGGACCAGGGCCGGTCCGTCGATTGCTACTTCGCAGCCTTCCCCACGGTGCACTGAGCAGGCGAGTCATCGGCCCTCGTGATCAGCCCGTATCCACGATCCGGTCGCGCACCAGCTTGGCCCCTGACCGGGCCTGATCCACAACGGCCTCTAGGCGGATGAAGTCATGGGGCGACAGCTCGGAACAGTCGAGGGTGCTGTAGCAATAGGCCAGCCCATCTTGGGTGCGAAAGCTTGGATGGGGGTCGCCCTTGGGCCGAATCAGCAGCGTGAGCTCGGTGGACTCCGCGGCGATGCGGACCCGCCCTAGCGAGCGTTTAAAGGAGGTCTCGATCACGGTCCAACGCCCAGCAGTCGCGCCACTCACCGACTTCCGCCACAGCCCCGCAAGCGCCTCGGGAAAGGCCTGTTCCGTGGTGGCGGCCGATACCCCGCCCAGCAAACCCAGGGCCTCAAAACGGTCGATCCAAGTCTGCCGAATCACGCTTCCAGAGCCATTGAGCAGCCAGCCCGCGTCAAAGACATCGGTCTCTCCCGGGTTCTTCTCGTGCAGCCACTCAAAGTCCTCGATGATCTGCTCCCGAACCAGTCGTTCAGACGCCGGGGTGTCCGGGTTTCGGTAGTAAAAGAGGTTCACTACGCGACGGTCGGCCCCTCCGCCAAGCGCCGCGTGAAACAGCCGCAAGTCGAACGCGATGACGTCGCCGGGCTGAGAGGGCAGGACGGTCGATTCCACTTGAGAGTCGTCGTCGCTGCTGCGGGTCAGCGCCCGAATCTCGTCGTGAAATTCTCCACGATGAGAACCAGGAATCACCCGAAGGGCGCCCGTCGTGGCAGTGGTGGGGCCCAGGTAGCACGAGAACTTGACCCCCTGAGGCTCGGCGTGGGGACAGTCCGCATGCCAGCCCGTGTCGCCGTGGTGGCTAGTGCCATAGGTGGCGATGCCCAGCGCATCGGGGCCGTACAGCGCTCGGGCCGCGTCGAGGAAGGCAGGTTGTTCCAGTGCTCGAGCGAGCAGTGGCGTGTGGGAACCCATCGTCAGAACGGCCTGTTCATGACGTCCGGCATCAGGCACTCCACCGTAGGCCACCTCCATCGCCGAAGACAGCTCGACGCGGATCTGATCGAGCGCGGCCACGGGCAGCGCGGCAGGCAGGTGCAGGTAGCCGAAAGTGGCGTAAAAGGCCTGCTGTTCGGGTGTTAGGGTCATCGTCGCACCGAGGGTGGGAGGGAAAGTATATCCTGGGTTTCGTCAATCTCGCTCACTGACCGCTTGAACGGTGGTATCTTTCCGCAATGTCCCAACTGACCCCCGTCACAGATCAGCACGCCTCCCAGGGCGTTGGGCTCCAGTTGGAGCGCAACCTGTCGCTGACCCCCTTCGCAGGTCGTTTGCAGCAAGACATCGAAACCGCGGTGACCGCCGCCCTCAAACTGGGCAGTGGCGTGCGGGTTCAAGCCCGTCCCCGACTCGACAAAAGCAGCAAGGACATCGGGGCCGCCCTGGCCATCACGCTACACCTGTCCAGCCGCCAGCTCTCCCTCGAGATTCAAGAACCTCGGGCGCTACTTTGTGCCAGCGACAGCGCCGAAGATCAGGTTCTCGCCTCCGAGCTCTCCACTCGGCTCGCCCGCGCTGGTGATGCCCAGATTCAAGCCATCTGGGACGCCGTCAAAGCCCAGCGACCTTTTCGAGGCATGGTGGACAAGATGTTCCGCTTCATCCTGCACTCACCGCCCTATCGTATGGGTATCCTGAGGCTGGGATTCCGGTGCAATCAAGACTGTCATGTGTGCTGGCAGGACCGCGAGTGGCCCGAACCTCCCATCGAGATCTACTACACCTGGATCGACGAGATCGCAGCTTCGGGCATCGACGAGCTGTGCCTGTCCGGTGGCGAGCCCACACTGCGCAAAGACCTGACCGACATCATCCGCTACGGCGCCAAAGAGAAAGGGATGCGGGTACATCTCCAAACCAACGCCATCATGCTCCGGCGCGAGAAGTACACCCAGTCTCTGCTCGACGCCGGCCTCACCGCGCTGTTGGTTTCGCTACACGCCACGGTCCCCGAGGTCTCGGACGAGATCACCCGTTCTCCCGGCACCTTCAAACGCACCATCGAGGGTATCGAGATGGCGCTGCAGTGTGGCCTGAAGGTCGAGCTCAACTGTCTGCCCGAAATGACCAACCGAGACGTGTTGGATCAGTACGGCGACTTTGTCGTCGAGCGATTCGTCGAGCCCTTCCCGGACAACCCCATCTGGTCGGTGATGTTCACCCACCCCTGTCGCTACTACGACGACGCGGATTGGAAGGCAAAACAGGCGCCTTACGACCTCATCGCCGATGGCCTGATCACCTCCACCAAGACGCTAGAAGCCGCTGGAGTCACCAACTCCACGCTTCTACGCTGTGGCTTCCCACCCTGCCTGTTCAAGAAGAACCCCGAGATCGTCGGTTTTTCCCCAAAGCAGGAGATTGAGTTCCGGGACCTCAATGACCGCATGTTCGTCGACGCTTGTGCGGGATGCGCGGTTCGAGACCGGTGCCCTGGCATCCGCAAGGAGTACGTAGAGGCCTTTGGCGACCGCGGCATCGCGCCTTTCGAGGTCGCTCCTGAGAACCCCATCGAGTACCGAGATACCCATCTCTCCATGTTCATGTAGACTCATAAACCCCGCCAGATACCGCCTCAACGTTCCGGTCTCTTCGGCGGTTCTACACAGCGTGTCGAAGGTGGATGTGCAACGAGCGCCCGCCCCTACGAGAGGGTACTTCAGGCCGATATCAGCGAACATCTGAGCAGATGTGCCAGCATGTCCGCGACGACAAAGCGCCCGATACCGCGGAGACTTCATCGTGTTTGCGGCGGGGAGGCTCGTGCATGAAGTCCGTCCGGTGGTGGGCGAGGGACCGGGCAGTCTACTGGGCATAGCAAGCAGGGGCGCAGGGTATAATGCGTGCATGCAGGCCCCCTTGTTCGACAGCCGCTTCGATGACTCCTCCGCCCAGAGCTGGGGACGCGACGCGTTTGCCCACGAGGTGCGCTGATGTGGTGGGGTATCGGCGCGACCGCTGTCTATGTTGTCTTGTCGCTAATATTGGGCGATAGGCTTCCGTTTTCGCGATACGAAATGTACTCGGGGGCGGCTCTTCGAACCGAGGGCGCGGTGCCGGTCTTCCTGGTGGACGGGCAGCCGGCCAATGTGCTGGAGTACGACCGATTTCACGACCTGGACGTAGGTCGCATCAACTCGAACAACTGGCCTTGTTTCGTGCTGCGCGAGGTGCACGAGACCCATCGTTGGGTCCATGACAATACCGCCGGTACAGACACACCCAAAGGCGCTCACACCGTAGCCTGGGGCTATGCTTTGTACAGCGTGGACGAAGCCGGCGTGATCAGCCATCGACAAGAACTTCTTACCAAGGGAACGGCGTGGTCACGCTCCTAGGTTCTGTGCTGTTCTGGATAGGAGCCTATACGCTACCCCAGCGGGTCGGAGGCATGATTCTAACCCACGATACTGTAGGTTACAACGATGGGTTCACCCGCAGCACGGCCCTGCGCTCACCGGCCAAGACCCTTGTTGTCGGCAGCGCCTGGCTGGCCTATGGAAGTCTGCTGGCCTGGTTTCTGTACGCGCCCACGGCGTGGATTCCCTTTGTGTTGTACGCCATCATGCTGGCCCTTCGAACCTGGGAACGCAGCCAGTGGACCGACCGCCGAGAGTCGGTTCGGTTGGGTGCCTACGCACCATCTCTAGCGGTGTTGCTGGGCGCTGGCGTGCTGTTGGCTTTGACGGATAACGATGTGGCTGCGGGCTGGGAGGGCGCCTGTGGCGTGCTCGGCGGCTGCTATCTATTGGCCGGAATCGCCAAGGTTCGCCACGCGGGCCACCACTGGTTTAGCGCGAGCAACCTGCCGCTGTTGTTGGTCGAACGCGCCCATGGGAACGAGCGCACTCCGGCTGGCAAGGCGCGTCTGTTTGTCGCTACCCGACCCAAGCTGGCAGCGGCACTGGCGGCCACCGCCTTGATTCTGCAGCTGGCGGGTCCGCTCTTCGCCTTTGAGGCCACCCGCACCCCGCTGGCCATCCTGATGACCCTGCAGTTTGCCGGCTTCGCCGTGCTACTTGGCTATCGAGAGTGGGAGTGGATCTACATCACCATCGGGTTGTGGCTGATCACGATCGCATAACGCTGGTGCGCGGCGTTGGTGCATGGCTCGGGTTGCCCTCGATCTGGGCGTGTGCACTGTTGGACGTAGTCATCAGATAGGGTCAGGTATTTCCACTTTCTACTTTTCAGGCGGGGTAGTCGAAGCGTCAGTTGAGTGTACGTGGCGGATGGCGACTCGGTTCGCTGGGTTCCTGCTCCCCCGCCGACAACCGAGGAGGTGCAAGAGGTAGTGACCCACATCGCCTGGATGGTGGAGCCCTGGCTAGGGACGCAGGGCTACACCGCCGATGAACCGTGCGAAGCGGACCAGGACGACG
>JAACDH010000508.1 GCA_009936995.1 Rhodobacterales bacterium | reverse complement strand
GACGGGGTCTTTGCACTCTTGCGGGGAAGTCGGCCAAGTCGGCCCACCAATTGGTCATGGACGCAAAGACGACAGCGAATGGCTTTGTGGACCTCATTTTCGCATTGCAAGACCTCCATGACACCAAATGTGTGTCCAGTGTTGGTTTTCCCATGACAGAGACAAATCAGGCAGATCCGAGAACATCGTCTCAAGGCTCGTTTCGAACAAAAAGTACAGTTGATGAAGACAGGCTCCTAAGGTATTTTTCACTCTAAAGAATCCATGGAGCCCGCGATGCTCACCAGCGCCCGCGTCCTCACGCTGATCGGCTTTGGCTTGCTTAGCGGCTGCCCTGACTCCAACAAGGGCAGCGATGCCGACGCCGACACCGGCGGACTGTCCGATGGCGATGGCGATGGCGATGGCGATGACGATGGCGACCTCGACGACGACGACGACGACGACGACGACGACGACGACGAAGCCGAGAAAATCCAGGGCACCGTGACGGGCACCGTGACGGTCCAGGTCTGGGAGACCGTCGACGGCGAGTACACGCAGGTCGATGTCAATGACCGCTACGGCGGCGACTACCCCTTCGGAAAGATCTTCGTGGGCGCCTACGACGACCCAGACGACTCGGGTCGCGAGCGCTACCGCGGCATCGACACCCTCGATTCGCCCTCCTTTGGTCCAGACGAGTTCGAGCTGGAAGTCCGTCTCGACGAGGCAGGCCGAGTGGTCGTCTACGCCGCGGTCGATGCGGACGGCGATGCAGTCATCGACACCCAACACGACGCCACCGGTGTGTGGCCTTTCGAGGTGATGATCGAGCCAGAGGGCTTGGTCGAAGACATCTCCATCACCGTCGCAGTCAACCTCGACAAGCTCCGCGGCGGCGGCAACGGCTGCTGCGGCGACGGCACCAGCGACGGCTGCACTGTCACCGTGTCTGGAGACGTCGATGTGGGCCGCCAGTTCGACGGCAATGGCCTCGCGATGATCCTCGGCACCGACGGCTCCGGCCCCTACTACGCCGACTGGTTCGAAGCGACGGCCACCTCCAGCGCATCCGGCGACGACCACGGGACCGCAGAGGCGGACTACAGCATCACGATGTGCCACAACGCCGGCACCGTGAAGCTCGTGGGCGCCATCGACTCCAACAACAACGGCAACATCGACCCCGATGGCACCACCGGCGCCTACGTCACGTCGCCCGACGAAAACGGCACCCCCATCAACGTGGCCACCGCCGACCTCACCGAGCACACCATCCAGGTCCCGCTGTTCGGCGAGGATGGCGAAGAAGAGTTTTACGGCGTCGAGCTGGTGCCCTTCGTGCGGCTCACCGGTGAGATCACCAGCAACGAAGGCACCTTCGACGACTTTGGCGCCGGCACCAAGCTCTACGTCGCGGCGCTCAAGTACCGGCCCAACACCAGCGTGAGCGCCTCCACCTTCGCGTCAGGCGCCTACGACGAGCAGACCTTGGAGTGGGCCGAGCTCGCCGGGCAAGCCTCCGTTTCCTACGAGGTCATCGTGCCGGCCAACACGACCATGTACCTGTGGGCCTACGCCGACCCGGACCTCGACGGCACTCTCAACGAAGCCGGTGAGCCCGTCGCCTCCGCCAACAACAGCGACACTGGCGCAGTCACCACCGGCACCGAGAACCTGGTGTTCGACCTGGCGATGGGCGTGCCCTGACCCACGCTCGCTCCCAAGACAGCTCCGCCCCGTTCACTGCACCGCGCAGGA
Organism: Rhodobacterales bacterium; assembly: GCA_009936995.1. GTDB lineage: Bacteria > Myxococcota_A > UBA796 > UBA796 > JAACDH01. The sequence continues at coordinate 749 of JAACDH010000508.1, read as the reverse complement.
CGGGGCGGTCCCGCTCTTGGCCTGTGCGGCCGCCTCAGCGCCCGCCGAGCATCCGTTCCACAAAGGCCGGGCAGGCCACAAACGGGTTGTGGTTGAACTGATACCGGGCGGTGGCCGCGTCGCGCTCCTGGTCGACCGAAGTGACGGGGTCGAGCGCCGACCAGCTCGCGTACATCGATTGCTGACTCGACGATGGCGTGTAGCCGTACTGGGTCCATACGTAGAGCATCGAGCGGGCCGCGTTGCCCTTGTGTTCGTCGCGGGGCTCAAAGACCGTGCCCCCCGAGCCATCCCCCAACATGGAGCCACCACTCGACCAATAGGTGGAGCCGGTGACCTCCCCCAGAGGGCTGTTCCCGCGACTCTCGTTGGCCGCCACGATGGTGGGATAGAGGTGGTGGACGTCGCAGTTTGCGGGATCGGACTCGGCCCCTTCGCTGCGGGGCCAGGTGTGCTCGATGTTCATGGCGTCGTCTTCGGGACTGCCGCCAACAATGGCCACCGGCTCGCCCGTGTACACACACGACACCACGTTGCCGTCTTCGAGGTCGAAGCTCTGGTAGATGGCCCGCTTGCTGTAGCTGTACTCACACTCAGGGTCGGGGTTGCCGTCTTGCAGACCCACGCGAAGGGTGTCGCCCGACACACCATCTCGCAGCAGCTCCCAGTGCCCAGCCTCCTCGCATGCCGCGCAGTCCGGAGTGCCGTCCCCGTCGCCGTCGGCCTCATCTTGGTGTAGAGCGCCGTCG
>JAACDH010000078.1 GCA_009936995.1 Rhodobacterales bacterium | reverse complement strand
GAGCATCGCTACGCCGGCATTGAACGCTCTGAATGCGTTAGAGGGTGCGATTGGGGAGTCGGACGATTTACCGGACATCGCGCGCATCGACCTGCGGAGTACGTCCCGAGCGCTGCGCGAACGTCTCCGCGAGCTGTCCTCCGAGGCCGCCCGGCTCGAGGTAGATTTGGGCACGCCAGTGTCCGACCTGTCCTGGGCGGCTCAGCGGCTCGAGCGCCTAGATACGCTCGAGCGTGCAGGTCAGGCAGTGTCCGAGGACGAAAAGCAGCGGCTTGCCGATGCGCTGGAGGCCCATGCTATGGCTCAAGAAGAATCGGCAGAACTGGCATCTCGGCATACGATTTTGCGTGCTGCGGTGCTCGAAATCGCGGCGACGGCACGACGGGCCCGGCAGTCTCTGCTTCAGGGGGCAGGTCAGGCCGATACCGCGCGTTTGCTGGCCGAGCGATTGGTTCGACAGGCGGATGCCGCCGATCGCGCTAGAAAAGAGGCTCGAGCAATACGACGAGAGTTGGCGTAGTCTTAGGACTTCAGCGCGATGGTGGCGAAGACGGGCATGCTCCAGCACGCGGCACCCGTGGTTTGGGTGCCCCGTTTGTGTTCGAGGTCATTGATTACGCTGTTGATGGTCTGCAACACGCGATTACCAGACCGAAGACTTGCGCGGCGGGCCATGGTGGCGACTTTCGCCGCAACACGGTCGGCGAATAGGCTGGTAGATTCGATTCGGGACTCACGCACGTGGTGCATCTTGACTTTGTGCGGTGTGAGTCCAGCCTCCTTCAGTCGAATGGCCACCTGGGCGCCGGTAGAGAGCGAAGGTGCACGCTGGAGTGAAGGGGACTTGGCCAGGTTTGCGTCGCATTCATTCATCAGCTTGCGGTAGGCGGCGTTGAGCTCGGTGAGCTCTCCGTCGAACCAGAACTGAGTGGCGTGTCGGTCTGGCTCGACGATGACTACGCGGCCACCGGGGCGGATGACGCGGGCGGCCTCGCGGTATACTTCGGCGTTGTCGGTGAACCGGTGCATGGCCATCACCACCAGGGCCATGTCGACGGCCCCTTCGGCGATCGGCAGCTTGTGGGGTTCGCCGGGGAGCAGCGCGACGCGACTAAAGATGGGCGAGTTGCGAAGTGATTTTTCGGCGGTCGCCAAGCGCGCTGGATCGTTTTCGACGCCGAGGTACTCCAGTCGGGGGCGATTGGGTAGGATGGTCAGTGCACCCCAGCCAATGCCGGCCGCCATGTCGACCAATCGCTGCGTGTTTTCGGGGACGGTGTCGAGTAACAGCTGCTTGAAGTCTTCGTTCCACCACCCCAGTCCGCTCGCGGAGGCCGGGAGCTTGGGAATGATGATGGCGCTGGTGAGCGTGGATCCCGTGAGCGTGGGTGGCGTGGGCCGGTCGGCGGGTAAGGAGACGCCTGCGGCTTCGGCTCGCTGCCGCAGGATTTTCTGGTACAACTCGAGGGAGATGCCCAAGTTGATTGCGTTTTCGCGCACGAAGGCCTCTTCCTCGAAGGTGAGGTCGCCGTCTGCGAGCACGCCGTCGATGACCATTTCGAGTATAGGAAGATGCGCGGCGGACTTCTTCTCGGCCATGTTCTCTGTGTGAAGGGAGGGCGCGTCGAGCGCCGCGTCGAGGGCGCGGTAGTTCTTGATCAGAAAAAGCGCGGTATCTTTGTGCTTGGGATTGGATTGCATCGACTGGTAGAAGCTTCGCTTTTTCTTGAGCGCTGCCTTTGCTTCATCGCTGGTTGTACTGCCATCCAGGCCCATCCAGTCCAGCAGGTCCTTGGCTTTGACCTTCTCGCAGAGCTCTTCTGCGACCTTGAGGTTGCGTTCAGACATTGGGATCCTCAGAACGTTGGTGTATCGACGTGGGGCTGAAGGTGTCGCCTAGCCCGGCTCGTCCATGGGCGTCTCTTGGGTGCCAGCGGCGCCACGCGAGAGCGCTGCGACACGGACTTCGGCGGCCTCGAGCTGTTCGTGACAGGTGCGCGACAGCTCCATGCCTTCCTCAAATAAGGTCAGGGCCTCGTCGAGGGGGACATCGCCGGCTTCGAGGGCACGGACGCGCTGCTCGAGCTGGAGCAGGGCTTGCTCGAAGGAGTCTTTTGGATCGGCCATGATTAACTCTCCACCAGACGCAACCGTTCGATACGATCGAGAACAAAGGTACGCCGTTCATTTTCGGCGACATCCATGCCCACCAAAACCTGGACATCGGCCTTGAAGGCCATGCGCTCGGCTTCGACGGTGATTGGCAAGCGGGCGCCGTTCTTGGCGCGGTACACCATCTCGAGGTGGACGTCTTTGGACAGCGCCTTCTCGATGAGCATGCGCGCTTCGGGCTCGGTGACCTCGGGCGGTTGCTCGGGGGCTCGGCCAGCGGCGGTCTTTGACACTCGGGTACCCGGCACGGAGGCCAGGATCTCGGGCGGGACGAGACCTGCGGACTTGGTCATGGGCTCGCCGGCGGCCTCGCGGGACTCGATCACCTGACGCTGAAGATTTTGGCGGGCCTCGACTTGCTGGGGATCGCCCGGGTAGGCGCGGACGTCGCGGGACGGCGAGAATCGAGCCTCGGAGAGGACGGCGAGGACTTCGTCGCGCTTGGTGCGATCGATGGCGTACATGCCGGGCGCGAAACGATGCAAGATGTACGGTTTGACGCGTTTGTTCGACTCGATACGCCGGATCTGGCTGCGGTGGACGGTGATGAGCATCAAGTCGTGGAACTCGACATCGCCGCGGTGGCCAATCCAACCCTTGAGGGTGTCTTCGACGTTGTCGGGCAGACCGATCTGGCTGTTGTCGCGAAGGAACTGGAGGACGTCGTCGCGTCGCCAGCCACGCTCCAGGGCACGCTCGATGCTGATCTCGGTGATCTTGTAGGTGTTCGCGCGGTCGCAGCCGGAGAGGTCGGCCAGCTCGCCGATGCGGAACAACAGGATGGGCGCTAAGCCGGCTGGCGCCATGATTTCGAAGCTGGGCGTGAGGTAGAACTGCATGAAGCCATCGTCTTCGGTGGGCTCGAGCATGCGGCGTCCACGAGGACTCAGACGATAGAACTTCTCTTGGCCCCACTGGCCCATCTCGAGGATTCCGGCGTGCACCAAGCTGGCGAAGCTGTAGCTCTCGCGTTCGTGCGTTCGACCGGAGTGCACGGTGCCGCGCTCGATCCGCTCGCGCCAGTCGGCTCCCTTCTTCCAGCGTCGGTACAGGCCCACCAAGGGACGCTCGGCGACCCAGCTGCCATCGGGGTCGCCTTTTTTGGCACCCTCTGCGCCATGAATGGCCCAAAGAACCCATTCAGCCATAGGAAACCGCTTGTCGAGGGCACGGAACAGCAAGTCGCGCTGGTCTTCGGGCTCCAGCTGTAGCCACTCTTCCATGACGTCGCGGTTCAGCGACAGGTATTCGCCCCGCAGCTCTACGATGCCATGCATCATCAGGAAGTCTAGGTGGAACGTGAAGAGTTCGGAGTCTGGGGTCCAGATCTGTGAGAAGAACTGGTCCATCTCCTCTTTGTCGTGGCGGTAGATCTCGTGGCGCTGAGTGAGGCGCGGACCCGTTTGGTCGATGTAGGTGGCCAAGCTGGTGATGGAGAAGTGCAGCGGCGGACAGAACGGCACCGCGTCGAGTACGCGCACGTCGGGGTGCGAGAACGTGGGCAGCACCATTTCGTGACGGAGCTGGGCGCCGAGCGCTGGCGCGATGATCTCGGGCACGACGTAGAAGAAGTGCCCGTCCTGCTCGGGGGTGGCGAGCACCAGGCCCTTGTTGGCCAAGTTGACCATCACCCGGCTCCACTCGCGCTCGTGGCCGCCAAAGGAGAGGTTCATCTCGCGGCGGAACTCCTCCGCGTGGGCGGCACCGCCCGTCTGCAGCAGCGCCGTGAGCGCTTTGCGTTCTTTCTCCTGCATCTGTTTGATGAGATTGGAGATGCGGGATGGCTGAGCGAGCGCCCGCATCGTGAGCTGAATCATGCGGTCGACGTCGGTCACGCGACCCGGCTGGCCGCCTAGACCCCTGTAGATGGCCGAGACGATGTGTGGGGGGGTGCGCTCAAGCCAAGCTGCTGCGCCGTTTTGTTCGTCGTGGTTCATCTTCCTTCGACGGGTGGCCGGGGAGTTGGGCGCACCTCTGCGCGGGCGCGTGTTGCGCTTGCGATAGGGGTTTCGACCCGACGATGCGAGGGAGATGGTGGGGCCCGACATGTCGACCGACTTGCGCCGGGGACCGCTGGACGGCTTTGCCCCCTTGGACGCCACAAGGACGTCATCTGTTAGCTCGGTGGTGCTGCGGGGGCCCTCTTCGGGCTTGCGACGACGACGGCGACGGCGGCGGCGCTTCTTGCCATCCGCTTGCGTGGCTTCAGAACTGAAATCCTCGGACATTTAGAATCTTCCTGGGGCGCACTCGGCGCTTGGGACGGCTATTTCGCCGCGAATTCTTCGATGTGGTAGCGATAGCCTTGTTCGGTGAGGAACAGCTGTCGCTTCATTGCGAACACCTGCTCTTTCGAGTCGGCGGTTACCACGGTATAAAACGTTGCTTTACGCTCTTTCGGTCGCAGGATACGGCCCAGACGTTGGGCCTCTTCTTGGCGGGAACCAAAGGAGCCGGAGATCTGGATGGCCACGTTGGCGTCGGGGAGATCGACGGCGAAGTTCGCCACCTTACTGACCACGAGCACCTTGATTTCACCGGTGCGGAACGCAGCAAAAAGCCGGTCGCGCTCGCGATGTGGGGTCTTGCCGGTGATGAGCGGCGCCCTGAGATCGGCGGCGATCTCTTTGAGCTGAGTGAGGTAGGTGCCGATGATCAGGATGAGGTCGTCGCTGTGACGCTGGACCAGGCTGCGAACCACATCGAGCTTGACTGGGTTCTCACTAGCTAATCGGAACTGACGGGTGGCGTTGGCCTCTTCGTATTCGTCGCGGTCCTTGTGCGAGAAGGGCACGCGGACTTCGTAGCAGTGGGCCTCGGCGACAAAGCCCTGCTTCTCGAGGAGCTGCCAGGGGAGGTCGTAGCGCTTGGGGCCGACGAGGCTGAAGACATCGCCTTCGCGGCCGTCTTCGCGGATGAGCGTGGCGGTAATACCCAGCCGACGACAGCCCTGAAGCTCGGCCGTTGCCCCGAACACGGGCGCTGGCAGGAGGTGCACCTCGTCGTAGATGAGCAGACCCCAGTTGTGGTCGCGGAACAAGTGCATATGCTCGGGCTCGGACGCCTTGCTTCGTCGCCAGGTGAGCACCTGGTAAGTGGCCACTGTGACTGGACGAATTCGCTTTTCGGCGCCCGAGAAGATGCCGACTTGGTCCTTGGTGAGCGTGGTCTTGTCGAGCAGCTCTCGGACCCACTGATTGACCGCCGTTTGATTGTTGCAGACGATGAGGGTGTCGGTCTGGGTGAGGGCCATCGCGGCCATGGAAACGATGGTTTTTCCAGCTCCGCAGGGCAATACGACCACGCCATGTCCGCCGGCGGGAGCGCCGTCCATGAACCAACGCGACGCGGCGGTCTCTTGGTAGTGGCGGACAGCGAAGGGCTTGCCGTTGCCCAACATGGTCTTGCGAAGTTTGAGCGGTAGGGGGTTACCCTCTGTGAAGCCGGCTAAGTCTTCGATGGGCCAGCTGTCGAGGAGCATGCGTTGCTTGAAAAGACCGCGCATGCCGGCTTCGATCTTCCAGAAGCGGCGGCCATCTTTCTGCAGGAGATCTTTGCCGGTAACGCTTTTGCGAGCGAGCTTCTCGACGTACAGCGTCTTGAAGAGCACCCGGACCCACTTTTCGGGCTCCGTTGGGTGTTTCTTGAGCTGAATAAGACCGTAACGACCAATGGTATCGTTGATCTGAATCAAGACGGGTTCAGGGATGTCGAACTTGGAGATTTCGTGGAGGCCGTTTAGGATTTTGTCGAGCTGCATACCGGAGGATGCCGCGTTCCATAACGAAAGGGGCGTGATGCGGTAGGTGTGCAGCAAATCGGGGGACGACTCAAGCTCGGCGAAGCGGGCGAGAAAGTCTCGGGCGCTATCGAACTGGGGGTGTCGGGTCTCGAGTAGGACTTTTCCGTCGCCCTGGACGATGACCGGGTTCATGGGATTCATGGGTTTCCGTGGACCATGCGCAGAGCCTCCACTGTCGTGGGGTTGGGTTGCGGTCGGTGACAGCGGGTCGGTGAGGTCCGAGACCTGCGGCGCGTGGAGCGCCTGCCAACGGTGCCGCGGGTGCGGTCCGTTTGTCCCGGATGGGGAGAAAGTTAGAGGGTGGGGAGAATCTCGCCCAACACTCGCGTTGGGACTACTCTTACGAACATGAGATAGTTTGTCAAGTCCTTCTCCACGCCGAGCGTCGCATTGCTCCTGAAACTTTCTGAAATCGATATCCAAACTACCCAGGATGTAGGAGGAAAAGCTTTAGGTCTATCTCGATTGGTACGGGCGGGCCTTCCCGTGCCCAACGCGCTGGTTATTCCCGCGTCTGACTGGATTCATGCGGCGCGATCCGCTGGATTGGATTTAAATGCAGCCCCCGAGCTGCTGGTCGGTCAGATTCGTCAGATGATCCTTCCCGATGGCTGGGCGAGCGCATGGCAGCGGGCTGCGAGCCGGCTGGGTGAGCGAGTGGCGGTGCGCTCCAGCGCGATGGGTGAAGACGGCGATAAACGGTCCTTTGCGGGTCAGTATCGGACCGAACTCTCGGTTGATCCGGCGGTGGTGGCTGACGCGGTTCGGCGCGTTTGGGCGTCGCTATACGAGGCGCCAGCGGTGGCGTACCTCGGCCGGGCGGGCGGCAGGATGGCGGTGGTGATCCAACGTCAAGTGAACCCGCGATGCTCGGGCGTGATGTTTACGGTGAACCCGCTGAATGGCAGCTGGCGCGAGATGGTGGTCGAGGCGGTCTGGGGGCTGGGCGAGACCCTGGTGAGCGGTCAGGTTGCCCCACACTGGTATCTGGTGCGTCGGCCCCATCGACTCCGCGGGTCTGCTCAGCGGTTGTGGTCGCGGATTCGGTTGGAGCCGATGCAGGCCGAGCTGCCCGAGCTCACCGAGCGCTGTCAGGTCAGCGTCGACGGCCAACTCGAACATGTGCCGGTCCGAAGTCACGAGATCGGTCGGCGAACGCTCTCAGAGGCCCAGCTGTTGAAGCTCTGTCGACTGGGGCTGCGGGCCGAGCGGCACTTGGGCGGTCCCATGGATGTCGAGTGGTGCATCGACGAGCGCGGCGTGATGATGTTGCTCCAGGCGAGGCCGATCACCACTACGGAGTCGGCGCCGGTTCGGACCGATGTGGTGTGGACAAGGCGCTTTATCGGCGAGCGATTCCCCGATCCGGTCACGCCTTTGGGTTGGTCGATTATGGGCGCCACACTCAACCGCTTTATCGCCTATCCAGGTGTTCAAGAGCGGTATCTGGGCGGTGGGCCTTCGCTGAAGCTGGTCTCGGGTCGGCCGTACATCAACGCCACCGTATTTCGCCATCTGTCGTTCAAGCTGCCCGGCGCGCCCATGGTGCGGTTCATCAGCGAGCTGGTTCAGCCCGAAGAAGAGGCCGGCTGGCGTCGTCGACACACGATTTTTCCTGATGTAACAGTCTATCTGGCCATTCTACAGGCGACGATTCAGGAGCGGCGCTGGAAGCAGTTCCGCTGGAACCCGCTCACCAACCCCGAAGCGTGGCGGCAGTGGAAAGATCGACTCACGATATCTTTGCCAATATGGCATGAGCCCGCGAGTAGCGAGTTGTCGGCGGTGTCTCGTTCGGTCGAGCATCAGCGATGGATTCAGACCTACGTAGGCATCCACGTCTGCAGTCTTTTGTTCGCTAACATTTGTTATCAGCTCCTCGATTCGGCGCTCGCCTCTTGGATTCCCGAGCGGCGCTCGCATCTGATGGACGTCTTGGCCACTTGCCCATTAGGAAACCGCACCCTCGAAGTGAACGCGGCGCTGTGGAAGCTCGGTCAGCAGGCCACCCAGGCTGACCTCACCCGCCTCGAGCAGGGCCGGGCCCCAAGAAAGGGATTTGCGCCTGCGTTACAGGCATTTCTTGAGACGTACGGTCATCGCGCCGACGCTTCTTGGGAGATGTGTGCGCCTAGGTGGGCGGAAGATCCTGGGCAGTTGGTCCCGCTGCTTCGGGCCCAACTTGGAGAGGGCGTCAGCGATCCGTCGCTTCGTGGAGATGCGGTGGAGCGACGTTTCGAACAGGCGATGGACGAGGTACGAGCCACTCTTTCTCCCGGTCGACGCCTGTTGTTCGAGATGTTGGTTCGATACACGCGCACCTACCTGTTGCTTAGAGAGAACCAGCGATTTTGGTTCGACCAGCTGCTTTGGTCGGCCAAGCAGAACCTATGGGATATTGGCGGGCACTTCGTGGAGCGGGGTTGGCTCTCCTCTGCAGACGATATTCAGTGGCTTCGCTGGCCTGAAATTCAGGCCCTGTCCCGGGAGGAGCTGTCTGCCGAGGCGGTGTCCGATTGGGTACGGCGCCGCAGGGCAGAGCACAAGGACAGCCTTTCTACCGAGGTACCTCCTGTGTTTTTATCCGGTTCTCGCCCGGTGGCTGTCGGTCGTAACGACGGAAAGCTGCGAGGACAGGGCATCTCGGCCGGTCGGGTCCGCGGTCGGGTTCGAGTGGTGCGACGGCTCTCGGAAGGCAGCCAACTGAAACCGGGCGAGGTCTTGGTGGCCCGCGCGGTCGACCCGGGGTGGACGCCGCTCTTTCACATGGCCAGCGCCGTGGTGCTAGAGCTGGGAAGCGCACTCTCACACGGTGCGGTGGTGGCCCGTGAGTATGAGATCCCCGGCGTAGTGAACATCGATGGCGCTACCCATGTACTCGAAAACGGCCAAGAAGTGACCGTCGACGGCACGCTGGGCGTGGTCTGGCTACATTGAGCCCATGGTTAATCGGGCGACGCGCTGGATGTTGGTGATTTTACTGGGTGTAGGCGTGTCTTACGTCTTGGCAGTGGGCTTGGTGTGGTGGCAGCAAGAGGCGATGATCTTCCCGGCGCCAGGTGGCGTTGGCCGAGATAGCCTAGACGAGGTGGCCACCGAGCTGGGCGCCGAGCCCTTGGATTTGGTCGCGGCGGATGGCACGCAGCTGTACGGCTGGTACCGAAGTGGTGGCGGAAAGCGCGCGGTGATCTACTTTCACGGGAACGCCAGTACCGTGGCGATGTCGGGTCAGCTGATGCGTCAGGTGAATCAAGCGGGCTGGGACTTCGCGACGGTTTCTTACCGTGGATACCCAGGTTCCCAAGGCAGCCCTACACAGGCCGGTCTGAATCTCGACGCCAACGCGGTGTTCGATCATGTGCTCGGGCGCGGTATTCCGGCCGACCAAATTATTCTGCACGGACGCAGCCTGGGAGGGGGGGTGGCCCTGCAACTCTCCGAGCAGGTGAACCCGGGTGGACTGGTGCTCGAATCTACCTACCTCAGCGTCCTTCAGATCGCTCAGGGCCAGGTGCCCTGGGCCCCTGTGGCCCAGCTGCTGCGACATCCGTTTCGCTCCGATCTTCGCGCGCCGAACGTGAAAATTCCCACGCTGGTCCTTCACGGAGGTGCAGATCCGGTGATTCCCGTTCAACACGGGCGGGCGCTGTCGATCCTTGTGAAGAACGCCGATTATGTCGAGACGGAGGGCGCGGGGCATAACCAACAGCTGACGGTGGTGGACGGGGCTTCAAAGATGGCCTGGCGGAAACTGTTGGAGAAGGTTGCTGGCGATAACTGACGCGAGAACCTTCAATCCTGAGGATTGAGCGTCTCAAAGATGTGCTGCGCCAGCGTCGGTCCAATACCCGGCACCCGGGCGATCTCCTGGGGCAACGCGCTCGCCACCCCTTCGGCGCTTCCCAGCGTTCGCAGCAGCGCCTTTCGCCGGGTTGGCCCCACGCCATCGATGCCTTCGAGCACGCTGATTAACTGGTTCTTGCTGCGCACTTTGCGGTGATAGCGGATGGCGTGTTTGTGCACTTCGTCGCGGAGGTACTGCATGATCAGTAGGGCGGGGTGATTCGGCGCCAGCTTGAGCGGGTCTTTGAGGTGGGGCAGCACGATGCGGTCCGTGGCGGCGCGGTTGCCCTTTTTGTGCTCGGTGCGCGGCTTGACGATGCCCACTACCGCTTGATCGTGCAGGCCGAGGTCCTCGAGAACGGCCATGGCGACGCCCAACTGGCCCTTGCCGCCGTCGACGACTAAGAGATCGGGCGCGTTGTTCTCTTTGATGGCTCGGCGAAAGCGGCGTTCGACGATCTCGCGCATGCTGGCGTAGTCGTCGCTACCCACCACCGTCTTGATCTTGTACCGCCGATACTCTCGTCGGTCGGGCTTGCCGTCGATGAACACCGACATGGCGGCGACTGGATTGGTGCCACCCCAGTTTGAGTTGTCGAAACACTCGATGCGTCGGGGAATGTCAGGGAGCTGAAGAGCGTCTGCCAGGGCTTGCATTGCGTTTCTGTGCCGCTCTTCGGCGTCGGTATCGCTCATCCAGCGGATCCGAGCGTTCTTGGTGGCCAAGTGGACCAGTCCAATCTTGTCGCCCCGCTGTGGCGCGTGCAGCTGAACCTTCTTCCCGCGACGATCGGTGAGGATCTCTTCGAGGAGAGCGGCGTCGGGGGGCAGAGCAGGGAGGACGATCTCTCGAGGAATGACCGTTCCTTTTGGGTACGCTGCGTTGATCAGTGAAGAGAGAACTTCGGCGTCCGACCCCACCAAAGATTGCAGCGGATTGGTCCTGGGCTCGCCCATCGCGCCTTCTCGCACAGGCAGAATGGCGAGTATGCCTCGGGACCCCTCTCGATGCATGCCCCAGATGTCGCGATTCCCCATCTTGGGGTCGACAACCTTTTGGCGCTCGACCGAGGCGCGGATGCCAAACAACAGGTCGCGGAGTCGGGCGGCTTTTTCGAAGTTGAGGTCTTCGGCGGCGTCTTGCATTCGTTGTTCGAGATGTTGAAGTGCAATGCTCTTTTTTCCGGAGAGGAGATGCGTGCTGGCGACGGCCAGCTCCTGGTACTTCTCCTTCGATACCTCGTCGACGCACGGGGCCACGCATCGTCCCATCTGGAAGAGCAGGCACGGTCGACGGCGTGACTTGAGCACCTGGTCGGTGCACGTGCGCAGAGGAAACGCCCGTTGGAGCACCTCGAGGGTGGAACGCGCCTTGGAAGCCGAGTGGTAGGGACCAAAGTATTGGGCACCGTCGTCACGAAAGTGACGCAGCATTTGATAGTGCGGCCACTTCTCGCGAAGATCGATGCGGAGATGCAGAAAATTGCTGTCATCTCGGAGCTTTACATTGTACCGCGGACGGTGTTTTTTGATCAACGTGTTTTCGAGGAGCAGCGCCTCTTTCTCAGTGTCGGTGATCACAACATCGATGATATGCGCGGCGTCGACGAGAAAAGGTACCATAGTTCGCGCGTCTTGGTAGGCCACATACTGGCGTACTCGGGCCCGTAAATTTGCAGCTTTGCCGACGTATAATACACGGCCCTTGGCGTTTTTGAAGAGGTAGACCCCTGGCTTCGTTGGCAGCCCAGCGGCACGCTTGATGAGGCGGTTGCACATGATTGGCAGATATCTCGCTTGAAGCCTGGTAGGCCCCTGGTTATTTGCGCGGCTCGTTCGCTGTCGAGCTGGATTCGATGATGCGGACGCCTGGGAGTCCAGTATGAGTCAGGTGGCCGAAGCCATTTCTGCAGGTCGTTGTTCACTCGCAATCGGTGGGGCGCTTTTGCGCGATCCTGATGTGATGCTGCAGCTCTCTACCCGTGCGTCGCTCAATCCCATGGCCTTGGGTGGTCCTGCGGTTTCGCCGGTCTTGCCCGTCGGCGATGCTGGCGTGGCCCGCGCGCTGTCTCAGAAGAACGGCGTGGTGGTGCTCATCGAGCCCGAGACCAGCGATGCCCAAGGCATGGTCGCGCTCGGAAAGCTGCTCGCCAGTGGCACGCATAAGCCCAAGGTGATTGTGGTCTCTCGTAACTACAACCCGTTCTCTTTCGGCACGGCCCTTCGTGGCCTCAAGGTCGAGCACGAGCGCGGTCGCGGTAAGTCGTTCCTCACCGGACTACCTTCCCCCTCCGCCGAAGAGCTGCCCGACATCGTTTCGGCGCCCAAGGCCAAGAAGGCGGCTTCCGAGATCCCCGCGCCGATGTTCAACTTCGTGGGTCGCGAAGAAGAGATGAAGCTGGTGGGCGACATCCTCGCCGAGGGGGGGCCCTTCGTGCTCTCCGGTGGCGCTGCCATTGGTCGTGGCGCGCTCATCACCCACGCCATCGCCGCTTCCGATCTCTCCCGTAGGCCCGACTTCTATTTGGGTGCTGGTGCCGGTGCCGACGCCCTCAGTGCCCGCATCGCCGAGCTGTGCGCCCAGGCTGGCAGCCCCGCACTCAAGGAGCTGCTCAAAGGTTCCGAGCGCACACCCCGACAAGTGGTCGAAACCGCAATCGCCTCACTGCAAGCCGCCGAGTCCCTGTCTGGCTCCGTCATGGTGGTCCACAACCTCGATTTTGGTCTGGGCCCCGACATCGACTTCTTCCGTCGCAGCCGTCTCGAGCTGCTTCTCGAAGCGCTGCTCACCCACACCTACGGGCTCCGCCTGGTGTTCATCAGTCAGCGTCAGCCGCAGTTCAACCGCGAAGGTCAGGCCGCGTCGCTTCGTCGCTTCGTCGTCGCTGGCGTGAAGGGCAAGTTCCTCCACGAGATCTTCGAGGCCTACAAGGCCCCCGAGTTCGCTCGCGACAACTACGGCCCCATCTCCGAACGTATTCACGGTCACCCACTTGCGGCCCGTCACTTCGCCATCGCCCTGCGCGACCAAGGCAACAACTTCTCCAAGTTGCTCGCCGAGGCACCCTTCATGCGTGTGGATGCCGTCACGGATATGGGGCAAGTCAAGAAGCGCATTGGCAAGAAGCTGAACAAGCTTCCCAAGGACCAACGCGAGGCCCTGTCTTTGCTGGCCCACGCGCGCTTCCCCATGGAGGGCACCGTCCTCGCCGAGCTCAAGATCAACCGCAAAACGCGGTTGAGCCTACTGGCTTCTGGCCTCCTCGACATGGTCGGCACCGCCGAAAACAAGGCCTACCGTGTGCACCCACTCGTGAAGCGTGAGCTCACCTGGCGTGAAGTCAGCGACTTTGCACAGTACGAGAAGCTGATTGACGCTTACACCCGTTTGGCGGGAAAGACCGAAGACAGCGTCGAGAAGCTCGCTTGGCAGCAAGAGGTCAACCGCTGTGCCATGGCCGGTCGTAAGTCCGCTGCCCGCATCAAGCTGTCCATGCCGGATCAAGATGCTTGGGTCGACGCGGTGCGCAGCCTGTTCAAAGACAAGCAGGCGCGTCCCGATCTCATCCACAAGCGCATCCGCGAGGCGATCACCGTCGACCCCTCGAACGCCGACGCCTGGTTGGTGCTCTGCGAGCTCGCTCGTCGCGCCGAATCCAAGCCCGAGCAGATGATCTCGTTGTTCGCCGAAGCCCAAGCTGCGGCGCCGGTCCCCGAGCTCTACCATCAAGCGGTGGGCTTCTGGATGAGCCGTCGCAAGCGCGGCAAGGCCATCGAAGTGCTCGAGACCGCCGTGGTCGCGCTGCCGGACGAGCCCCGTCTGCACACGCGTCTTGCCTCCTTGCTGATGGCCCAAGGTCGTCGCACCGATGGCCTCGAACACCTCAAGCGCGCCATGGAGCTCGCTCCCATGTTGCCCGATGCGTACGGTCTTATGGGCCAAGCCAAGCGTGCAGAAGGCGAAGTTGTTGAGGCCGAAGGTCTTCTTCGCGAAGCCGTCCGCTTGGGCGCCGACGATCCCGTACAAGTGGGCCGCTTGGTGGACTTGCTCATGGCTCGCGCTCGACTCGACCTCGACAGCCAAGATTCCCTCCGCAAGGAAGCGAAGGAAATCCTCGATCACGTCATCGCTGGCGACCGTCCGGCTGGCGACGCCCTGTTGTTGCTTGCCACCCTCGTTCGTGAGTCCACGGGCGACGCAGAGCGCGCGGCCTGGTTGCTGAAGAAGGCTCGGGCGAACACCGATAGAGGCACCGACCGCCATCGTCGTCTCCAAATCGAAGCTTCGCTGCAGGCCATGGTCAGTGGCAAAATCGACGAGGCCGAGAACAACCTGCGTCAGCGCTGTGGCCACGACCCGGCGGATCACCGTGCTTTCGGTGCCCTCGCCAATGTCCTCGAAGCCCGCGACATGTTTGTACCGGCCCACGCCGAGTACATGCGTGCCCTTGAGCGTGCGCCCAAGAACAGCTTGGCTGCCCAGCTATACGAGCGCCACATGAAGCGTCTTCAGGGTGTCATCGAGGCCCAAGCTGCCGGACTCTACGCGCTCCCCGAGACCCCTTCGGCCCCCGAAGAGCGTCCCACCCAAGCGCGCATTGTCCGTCGTCGCAAGGAAGACGAGGCTGTGGAAGCAGCGCCCGAGGCGGTCGAAGCAGCGCCCGAGGCGGTCGAAGCAGCGCCCGAGACTGTCGAAGCGGCAGTGCCTAGCGCACAGTAGTGGCCAACGATTAGGTAAGGCCGGGCCAATCAGGGCGGGGGAACCCTCAAGGTCGAGGACGACAATGTCGATTCACGGCTTAGAGGCCTTTGGCGCGCGATGCTCCGGAGCGGCGGAACCGTGGTAGAGGTTGGCCATGGCCCCGGTTTGGATCATCGCTGCACTCTGGACGGTACCGGCATTCGCCGAGGAAGTCGAGGTTTCGGCAGCGCAATTGGTTGCTGCCGACGGGCAGATCCAGGCTTCCGATGTGACGCTTCAGTGGTCGGAACGCCAGTGGCAGGCCATGGCGCAGACCGCTGTGCTCACCGATGGTTTGTGGGTGTTGCGGGATGGTGAGTTGGCGGTAGAGGACAGCTTTCGGGTTCACTTTGATCGCGCCAGTGTCCAGTCAGACGGAACCATCTCTTTGGAGGGAACCCGTTTTTCTCCGTGTCCCTGCCAGGGGCTCGAGCCCTGGGCCGTGCGGGCGCGTCAGGCGGAATGGACGCCGGGCGAGCGGGTAAAGTTACGGGGTGGCTGGGTGGAGGTGCTGAATGTGCCGCTGTTGCCGGTGCCGATCGCGTCGATACCGCTGCAGCGAGCAAGTGGATTACTGGCTCCGACGGTGGGTTCGGGACAGGACGGACTGCTGGGCTCACAGCCGCTGTACGTCACGCTGGGCCCCCGGGCCGACACGACAATCACCCCAGAGTGGCGGCAGAAAAGGGGTATTCGAGGGTTGGGGGAGTTCCGATGGGCGACCTTGGGTGGAAGGGGAACTGTCCAGGCGGCGGCGGGGCCAGACGTCTCTGAGGGGCGCTGGCGGGGTGGTGGAAACTGGGCGCTTAACGAGGTCCGAGGCCGAACCCGACTTGCAGCGCAGGGATTGGTCAGATCGGACGAGACCTACGTCTCCGACTTTGGCAGCAGCTGGCCCACGCGCGGCTTGTCGTGGACGCAGCAGCGGGCGCTACTGGGCGTAGGGCCGGTCGAGGCCGGCGTCGATTTGTACCAATCCGTCGCGGTGACCACCCAGCGGGCCGACTTGATCGCGCGACAGCCGCTGGCGCCGGGAGTGGGGGGGCTCTTGGCCGGCGCCGAGTTGGGCGGCGCGTGGACGTGGCAGGCGGCCGATCCGTGGCAGACGGGGCCGGGCGCGGGACTCGGCTGGTCTAGGGTCCAGGTGGAGCGGCCGACTTTTCTGGGCGCGATGCGCGTCGACCCCAGCCTGGGTGCCGAGGCCCTTTGGACCGAGACCGATGGGCTGGTAGGTACCGTGCTACCTGGACTAGGGGTCGTATTACCTGCGTGGCATCGTACGAATACGGGTCTGGAACGGGTGGAAGCGGGTTGGCAGGTGGACGGTCGGACCGATGGTACGGACACCGTCGCGCGGACGGGCCCATCGTTGACCTATCGTCGGATGGACTCGTCGAGCGTGTTCACGGTGAACGGTCGAAGCTGGTGGGACGGCACCGATGTGGGGGTCTCCGCCGATACCCAACTTCAACGGGGAATTTGGCATCTGAGAGGACAGGCGGACCGAGGTCTATCCGACTGGACCTTGGCCGCAGCGTCTACGGGTGTGAGCACCGAGCCGTTCTCGATGGATGCGGGCTGGATCTCCGCGCCCGCTGGCCTACTGGGGCGATCAGATGTCCGGCTCGACCAGCTCTCGTCGTCCATGCTGTTCACCCTGCCACTGACCCAGAGCACCGTGAAACTGGGCCCCGATGTGCGCTGGGACTGGGTGGACTCTCGGTGGATTCGACGGGCTGGCCAGCTGGGCTGGACCCATCCTACCGGGTGTACCGCGCTTCAGTTTCTGGCGGCTTGGGATGTGGATCGAGCGGCGCCAGATATTTCGGCGAAGCTGGTCTTGTCGCCGGTCTCTCGGTAGCTGGCCGCAGACCTCCCGTGAACTGGGACGCCCCCGAACCCGGCGTTTGGGATTGCGCGTGGTGGCGGGCTGGTGGCCCAACCAAGGAATCGGGAACCCTGGTCGGTTTTTGTCCGGGGTTTCCGTTAAGACGAGGGCGTCATTGAGGATCTCATGCGCCCAAGAAATGCCGGCCGCCCGTTTCGACTGGTCTCTCCGCACAAGCCCACCGGCGACCAACCCAAGGCTATTCAAACGCTACTCGACGGTCTAGAACGGGGCGAAAGACACCAAACATTGCTCGGAATCACCGGTTCGGGCAAGACGTTCACCGTGGCCAATGTCATCAACACCGCCAATGTGCCGACGCTGATTTTGGCGCCAAATAAAACCCTCGCAGCGCAGCTCTATGGCGAGCTCAAGAAGCTCTTCCCCGACAACGCGGTTGAGTATTTTGTCAGTTACTACGATTACTACCAGCCAGAAGCGTATGTGGCCAGCAGCGACACCTACATCGAAAAAGACAGCATGATCAACGAGGCCATCGACCGCCTCCGTCATGCCGCCACTAAGTCGCTCCTCGAGCGAACGGATGTGATCATTGTGGCGTCCGTTAGCTGTATCTACGGACTGGGCAGCGCCGAGGCGTACGAGGGCATGTTGCTGCTGCTCGAGCTCGGTCAAGAGGTTCGCCGTCGCGACATCCTCACCAAGCTGGTCGAGATTCAGTACGAGCGGAACGAGCAAGACTTTCACCGGGGCACCTTCCGCGTCCGGGGCGACGTCATCGACATCTTCCCCGCCTACGAAGACGCCCGCGCCATTCGCATCGAGCTGTTCGGCGACGAGGTGGATGCCATCAGCACCTTCGACCCCCTCCGTGGCAAGCGCCTCGACACGCTGAACAAGGTCGCCATTTACCCAGCCAGTCACTACGTCACGCCCAAGCATAAGCTGGAACGTGCGGCCGAGTGCATTCGCACGGAGCTCATTGGCCGGCTCGAACACCTGCACAGCCAGAACAAGCTGCTTGAAGCGCAGCGCCTCGAACAACGCACCTACTTCGACCTCGAGATGATCTCCGAGATCGGCCGCTGCAAGGGTATCGAGAACTACAGTCGGCACCTGTCTGGGCGCGCGCCAGGCGAGCCGCCGCCCACGTTAATCGAGTACTTCCCAGAGGGTTGGTTACTCGTCGTAGACGAGAGTCACATCGCCATTCCGCAGGTAGGAGGCATGTACAAGGGCGACCGGGCCCGCAAAGAAGTGTTGGTCGACTTCGGTTTCCGGCTGCCCAGCGCGATGGACAACCGCCCCCTTAAGTTTGACGAATTCCAGGGTCATGTGGGTCGTGCAATCTACGTGTCGGCCACGCCCGGAGACTGGGAGCTCGAAAAATCCCAGGGCCACATTGTCGAGCAAATTATCCGCCCCACGGGCCTGCTCGACCCCACGGTCGAGGTCCGTCCGGCTCAAACTCAGGTCGACGACGCCCTCGCCGAAATCCGAAAGCGCGTAGAACGCTGCGAACGGGTGTTGGTTACCGTACTCACCAAGCGCATGGCCCAAGAGCTCACCGACTACTACCTCGAGCTGGGCGTGCGGGTGCGCTACCTCCACAGCGACATCAAGACCCTCGAGCGAATGGACATCTTGCGCGATCTGCGCCTGGGCGAGTTCGATGTCCTGGTGGGCATCAACCTCCTCCGCGAAGGCCTTGATTTACCCGAAGTGTCCTTGGTCTGTGTGATGGACGCCGATAAAGATGGCTTCCTGCGGAACCACCGCTCGCTCATTCAGACAATGGGTCGGGCCGCCCGGAACGTCAACGGCCATGTGGTGCTTTACGCCGATCGAATCACCGGAAATATGCAGACGGCCATCGACGAAACCACCCGCCGTCGCGAGGTTCAGCAGGTGTACAACACCCAGCATGGGATTACGCCCATGACCATTATCCGAGACATCGAGTCTACGTTGGCTGGTTTGGTCTCAAGTGACTACTTAGAGGTACCGCTGAAGCGTCGAAAACGGTCCGAAATCCCCGGGCACGAGGTGACAGCGAACCAGGCGCCCATGCTCATCAAGAAGCTCCGCAAGGAGATGCGGGCCGCCGCTGCCAAGCTCGAGTTCGAGCGGGCGGCAGCGCTGCGCGACCAAGTAAAGGAGCTCGAAGAATGGCTATTGGCAACGTAATGCGGTGGACAGGGCTGGCGATGCTCGTGGCCTGTGGTGGCGACGATGCCGGTGCGGATAGTGCTGTTGATGCCAACGAATGCACGGGTGGCCTGGCCCAGGGCGAAGTGGTGGCGTTGGCCGAGGGCTTCGACAAATCCGAGGGCCTTACGTTCAGCCCCGATGGCCGCCTGTTTATAACTGCGGGAGATATTATCGCGGAAATCCAGCCCGATGGAACCTGGGCAAAGGTGGCCGATGTCGAGGGCGGCGTGGGTCTGGCGTGGTGGGGCAACCACCTGTACGCGGCGGGCCGCGACGGCGACACCGGGTGGGTCCTGCGAATTGACGTCGACACGGGCGAGGTCACGAGACTCGCCGAAGTCGCCGGCTCCAATTTTCTCACAGTGACCCCATGGGACACCCTGCTCGTCGCCGACGCCACCGACACGATCTGGGAGGTTCAGGCCGACGGAACCACTGCCGAGTGGCTGTCGTTCTCGGGACCGAATGGCATGATGTTCACCGCCGACAACAGCGCGCTTTGGGTGGTGTCCACTTGGGACCAACCGGCGCCGGTGGCTCAGATCGCCATCGACGGGCAATCCGCGGGTTCCGTCACTCAGCTACATGCTTACGATGCCGGTAATTTCCCTGACGGTGTGGCCATTGGGAGTAGCGGCGACTTGTACGTGTCGCTCAACATCACCGGCCTCATCAGTCGCGTCACCGCCGACGGTAACGAACGCGTGGTGGCCGAGGGCGTCGACTTCACCGCGAGCCTGGCGTTTGGCGAAGGCTCGGGCTGGGATCCGTGCGCCTTGTACAGTACGTCGCTCTTTTCCGACAAGGTGTACGCGGTTGGCGTGGGCGAAACTGGGCAAGTTCCCCTTCGCTAGCTACGGAATCGTCAGCCCGCCGAACGAGTCAACGAGGTCGACATAGACGGTGTCTGCGCCGGTCGAGACGCTGCCGTCTTTGGTGAAGGCCCATTGGAAGGTGTGCTGGCCGGCCGAGATGTTGTAGCTGTGTTGAGCCCAGTTGACGTTGCCGGACCAGCTGTTCTGTTCGACGCCGTCGATCTTGAAGCGTAGGAAGTCGTAGTTGGACTCGGTGTCGGTCTTGCTGTAGAACGAGAGCGTCCCGTCGATCACGTAGTTGAGCGAAATAGACATGAAACTATCTTGATTATCGCTGATATTGCCACTTCTGGCCGCGTAGGTACCTTCGTACACAACACCGCCGGCGACCGACCAGTTGGCGTGGCCGCTGGTGGACCAGTTGGCACCGAGGTTGCCGCTCTCGAAGTCGTCTTGCCAGGGGGGCAGCTCGTAGCCGGCCACGAAGGTGCTTTCGGACACGCCGTAGACCGAGAGGGTGTTGCCGTTCACGTCGAGCGAGGGTTGGTCGACCACGCGGTACAGGGTCATGACGATGACGTCGCCGAGCTCTAGGTCGCCGAAGTAGCTAGAGGGAATCGTGTGTTCGCCGTCGTCGGTGAGCAGCCAGAGCTCGTGGATGGCCTTAGATTCGAGTCTGACTTCGAGGTACAAGGCGCCCGCGCCTGGTTCCCAAGCAAAGGAGAGCTCGTCCTCCATCTGCTTGTAGCCGTCGATGGGGTCGGTCAGGATGAGGGGATCTGACTGAGCGACGGCGGCTTCGGCCGTGAAGGAGCCCCACTCGCCCGCCGTTTCGAGGGTCAGCGGCGCGGGAGGTGGCCCGTTCATGATCAGCTGGTAACCTCCGTATCCTGTAGCGGGACTGACCGTGAACAACACCACCCGAGGGTCGAGCAGGATGTCGTTGCCCAGCCAGGTGACGGACGTTTCGGTGGGATCGTAGCTGGTTTCTGTCCAGGGCACGCCCACATCGGGGGTGGTGGGCAACGCGTCGATGCACAATTTGCCGCTCATGGCACAGGGGGCCGCGAAAGGTAGGCCATCGAGGTGTTCAGCGGCGAACAGTTGGATGATATGCTTGTTGCCACGACGCCAATAGGCGAGCTGGCCCGACTCTCCAGTGACGTTTGTTTTGGACGTACTGGGTGTGGTGGAGGTTGTCGTGGTGGCTACTGCCGAGTCGCTGGTGTCCGTTGTGGTTGTGGGCTTTTCCGACGGCGCGGTGCCACAAGCCAACAGGAACAGCAACAGAAATGGGAATAGTTTGGCCACGGAGCACTCCATGGCATTGTAAATACCAGAGTGCGGGTGCGGTCGCGAGCAGAAATGACGACGAACAGGTCGGGGTGTAGGGGCTAGAGAAGTGCCCACGGCCTCTTGGTGGCGTTGTCGACGCGATTTAGGGCCTGCTTCCAGTGGGCGAATTTTCCGCCGTTGCGCCACGCTTCGAGGATGGCATGACCCGTCTCGGGACCGCCCTGGGACACCTCCCATTCCACCCAGGCCCATCGGGAAGATACTGGGCGAACCTCGGCAAGTCCGCGGAGTCCTCTGGTGAGCTGGCGCATGCGACGGTCCACCTCTTTGATGCCTGCGAAGGGCTCTCCGTCCAAGGGGGTGTGCTTTTTGGCGACGAAAGGGGCGACACCGAGCGCCAGTCGCGCGGGCTTGGCGGCGATGGCGAGCTCTTTGGTGAATCGGATGAGTTCGTCGATGTCTTCGGCGGTCTCTCCTGGTAATCCGATCATCATGTACACTTTGTAGACGACGAAACGAAGCGCGGCCGCTTGTTCGGCCACGGCCAGAAGGTGTTTCTCTTTGGTCTTTTTGATGATGGTCTTGCGCAGGCGTTCGCTGGCGCCGTCGCTGGCCACGGTGATGGTCTTGGCGCCGCTCTGGCGCAGCAGTCGGGCGATCTGAGGTCGTGCCATGACCCGATCGGCGCGTAGCGAGGACAGTGAGACCTGCCGTCCATCGGCGACCAGTGTCTCTAGGATCTCGACCAGTTGGGGGTGGTCGCTAATAGCAGCGCCGACGAGACCCACCTTTCTTGCGTGGTCGGGTACCAGATCGAGCACCCTGGGAGACTTCACCAGGCGCATGCCTCCGAGGTTGCCGCCGCGCCGCATCACGCAGAAACTGCACTCACGGTGACAACCCCGCTCGCCCTCGATCAGAAACATCGACGACAGCTCGGCGTCGGGAGAGATCCACGAAGACCGGGCGGGAAGGTCGTCGTTGGGGGCTTTACTGGCGATGGGCGTGCAGGTGCCGTGACGGGCGGGCACAAAGCCGCCGGGCAGCGATGCGACGTGGTCGAGCCAGGACTCGTAGGACTCGGCGTCGAAGAAGTGGGGAACCGCTGACGTGGCTGTGGCCTCGGCCTCGCCCAGCAGCATGGCGTCGACGAACGGCGCGGCGGCGAGGGGATTGGCCATGGTGATAGGGCCGCCCAGCAGGATGACCGGATCGTGAGGGCCGCGGTCTTCGCGGAGCGGCGGAATTCCGGCGAGATCGAGCAGCTCGATGAGGCCGGCGATCTCGAGCTCGTACGACAGGGATACCGCGAGCAGCGGGAACTTTCCGATGGGCGTGTGGGTCTCGTAGGTGACGGGAGATTGGCGGGCGGCCCGGTAGGCGGCGGGGTCGTCGGGCAGGAACGCGCGCTCGGCGCCGACGCCGCGGTCGCGAAGCAGCGTGGTGATCCATTGAAAGCCGAGCGAGCTCATTCCGGCGCGGTACGGCGACGGATAGATCATGGCCATCCGCCGATTACTGGGGATGAACTGGGGTCCGATTTCGCGGGCGACGCGATCGCGGATTTGCTGTAAAAGCGATGGGGGCACAGATTCTCCAGTGAGCGTCTATCCTCTCGGAGCCTACGATACGAGCGGGCTGTCTATTGCGGGACCGGTTAGAGGCCATTCACTTGGAGAATGCACCATGTGGGCTGCCCTATTTCTCGGTCTAGGAATCGCGAACGCCGCGGACCTAGAACACACCCTGTCCTGGAACCTGTCGGTGGGCGGTCATAAAATTGGCCACCGCGATGTCACGGTGAAATACGTCAATGGCGATATGGGCATGCGGCGAATCCTTGAGAGCTGGACGGAGATCGACGGTACGGTGGGCCCCATTCGGGTGTTGTATCGACAGCGCATGACTGCCCATGTGGGTGAGCGCGAGCCCGCCAGTTTTCACGCCGTGATGGAGCAAAATGGCTCGGCTCAAGAAGTTCAGGCCCGCTGGACGGCGTCTACTTGGTGGGTCACCAACAGCGCAAATGGTCGAAACCACACCACAGAAGTGCCCGCCAATCGCATCGACATCTCCACCGCCGATTTGATGGATCCCGAATCCCGCTTTCCGCTATCGCAGTACCAAACGGTGCGTATTCTCTCGGCCGAGACGGGCGACGTGCTGTTGGGCGAAGTGGGCGATCTGGGCAGCAAAGAGCTGAACGTCGCCGGCAAGATGCTGCAGGTGCACGGCTACAGCTGGGACTCACCCGAAGGCAAGTCAACGTTCTGGTTCTCGGCCGATGGTTGGCTGGTCAACTACAATGTTGCGCTCATGGGCGTGCAGCTGTCGGCCGAACTTATGGCCCCGCCGCCTCCCGGAATCGACGAGTTTTCGGTAGGTTATGGGCGGCCGTCTATCGAGGAAATTCCGCTTTAGACGGGTCGCTAGACCCGCCCGAATTCCTACAGCATTTGGTTGGGCACCCGTCGCAAGAACTTGAAGAAGAAGTTCACGTCGCCCACCTGGATGTTTTCGCCGCCCAAGAGTCGGCGTTCGAGGATGGCCTCTTCCTCGACCAGTGTGCCGAGTTGGGTTTGGTGGTCTTCGACATAGTACCGATGGTTATGTTCGCGGATGGTGCAGTGCTTTTCGGCGACGCGGTGGTCGGCGATGTGCACATCTGCTGCGTTTCCCGAGCCCACCACCAGGCCCTCGGCGGTGATAGGCAGCTTGGTGTCGGGCATGGACTCAGGGATGAGGACGCCGCTGAGCCTTCCCAGGTCGAGGGTCTCGGTGTTGAATCGAATGGTGACTCGGCGCCGGTCTTGTTCGGCCTTGGCCTCGACGGCGATGCGGCCATGAAGGTCGGTTAATTTAGTTTTCTTTGGGATCTTGAGTGCCGTAGCCAGGTCGTCGAGGACTGCGCGTTCGTCGTTGGTGATTGCGCGAAAGCCCCACAAGCCGCCCGCCGCTTGGGCGACGTCGACGGCGAGGTCGAGTACGTTTCCGATGACCTCTTCGCCCAGGGCCATGTCCCCGGAACCTTTGGCGAGCGCCTGAAGCGCGAGACGTCCGCGACGCAAGGTGGTGGGGTTTGGAGCGCTGTGCAGCCAGTTCTTGATTGCGCGCATCGCCTCGGCGCCAGCGCCGAACTTCTCTTTGGCAACAGAGAGGATTAACGCTCGTTCTGCTGGCTGAATTTCACCGTCAGCCCAGGCCACTTGAATTAGAGGAAGTAATGGAAGCACTTGGTAACTTAGGTCGTCGATGCCAAGTTTGGCGAGAAGCTTGAGCGTGTCTGCGTCGTTCATTTGGGCCTCGGTGGAGCCGCAGCTTGCCAGTAGTTTGTTTTGGGCTCAAGTCCGATCTGCTGAGGACGATAAATTTGAGGTGGAATTGGAAGGCCCATGCAGATGTACAACCCTGAAGTCCTCGGCGTTTCTCTTCGCCACATTCAAAACCGGCAAGAACGGCGCGTCTGTGAAGTGATGACCGCAGAGCTGGCCGATGACGAAGACTTTTGCGGCTGCACCCTCTGCATCGAAGATGTCTATGCGTGCGCGATGTCCCGTTTGCGCGCGCACTACCTGCACCGCGTATCGATCGTCCTAAAACGGCCGCCTCCCAACGATCTCGAAATCCGTGAGGAGGTCTGCGCCGCCATCGAGGTTGTGAGGCTCCGCCCAAATCACGCTTCCGTCACCTAGCAACCGTGATGACGTAGATTGCGCCGACAGGAAACCCCTCTATAAACGCACCTAGAGGGGCCAGGTTCGTCGCCTGCGCCCAAGCGGCTCACCAAAGTGCTTCCAAGGTTTGAGGCCTGGATGACCCGCTAGCCTTACGCGCTACTGGATACCGACTATCGTCCCGTCGACCACGTCGATCTCGAGGGCCTGAGGCCGGCGCGGCAGGCCCGGCATCCGCATGATGTCGCCCGTAAGCACGACCAGGAATCCGGCGCCCGCGTTGATGGAGATCGAGGTGACCGTGATGTCGAAATCGGTGGGACGTCCGCGGCGCTTGGGGTCGTCGGAGAGGGACGATTGGGTCTTGGCGATGCAGATGGGCAGGTGTGCATAACCCAGCTTGGTGATGCCTTTGATGGCCATTTGGGCGTTCTTGGTGAACTGCACATCGTTGGCACCGTAGCTGCGACGGGCGATGCCGCGGATCTTGTCCTCGATGGTGTCCTCGGGGCTGTAGGAGGGGGTGAAGGGACCCTTGTCGTCTTCGGCCGCGGCCAGGATCTCGCGGGCCAAGTCTTCGGCGCCCTCGCCTCCGCGCATGAAGTGGTCGGACATCGCGAAGCGCACGCCAAGCTCGGCGCACTTGGCGCGGACAACTTCGATCTCTTCGTCGGTGTCGGCCCCGAAGCGGTTGAGCGCGACGACGGCGGGTTTACCGAAGGCGGCCACGCTCTCGAGGTGCTTCTCGAGGTTGGGTAGGCCGGCGGTGACGGCGCCTGGGTTGGGCTCGGTGAGCTGCTTGAGTGACAGGCCGCCGTGGTACTTCAGGGCCCGGACGGTGGCGACGCAGACCACGACCGACGGGTCGAGCTTGGCCCCGACGCATTTGATGTCGAAGAACTTCTCGGCGCCCAGGTCCATGCCGAAGCCGGCTTCGGTGATGGTCCAGTCGGCGAGGCCCATGGCCATTCGGGTGGCGATGACGCTGTTGCAGCCGTGGGCAATGTTGGCGAAGGGGCCTCCGTGGACGATAGCCGGCGCGCCTTCCGTGGTCTGCACCAGGTTGGGCTGAATGGCGTCTTTGAGCAACGCGATCATTGCGCCCGTCGCGCCCAGGTTGGCGATGGTGATGGGCTTGCCATCGAAGCCGTAGCCGATGAGCGTGCGATCCAGGCGGGCGCGCAGGTCGTTCATGTCGTCGGCGAGGCAGAGCATGGCCATGACTTCGCTGGCGGCGGTGATGTCGAAGCCGGTCTCGCGGGGCACGCCTTGCTTGCGGCCCCCCATGCCCACCATGAGGTTGCGCAGGGAACGGTCGTTCTGGTCGATGACGCGGCGCCACAGCACGCGGCGAGGGTCCAGGAGTGGCTCGCTGCGGAAGTGCAGGTGGTTGTCGATGATCGCCGACAGCAGGTTGTGGGCTGCGGTGACGGCGTGTAGATCTCCGGTGAAGTGCAGGTTGATCTCGACGCTGGGCTCGAGCATGGACTGGCCGCCGCCTGTTCCGCCGCCCTTGATGCCAAAACAAGGTCCCAAAGAGGGCTCTCGGAGGGCCGCGCAGACCTTCACGCCCAGCCTATCCATGGCCTGGGTGATGCCGATGGTGGTGGTGGTCTTTCCCTCGCCGGCGGGCGTGGGCGTGATGGCCGACACGAGAACGAGCTTACCAGGGGCACCCTTGCCCAAGAGAGAGAGGGGTAGCTTGGCTTTGTCGCGACCGTAGGGGATGAGATCGTCGGGGGTAAGACCTAGCTTTTCGGTGACGGCGGCGAGGTTGCGCATTGAGGAGGTCCTTGGGCTGAAGAGACCTGTGTACCACAGGGTTTACGGGCGATCGAGGGCCTTCGCCAATATGCGATACCCGTGGTGAGCGATGCAGGTCCAAGGACTGCCCAGCGACGAAGTCGGCGTGGAGGGTTGGAGGCCGCTGGTCGCGGGGTAAATTGTGTTCGTGGTTCCATCGGTTGGCCGGATCTGTAGCAGCGGCTAAGATAGCGGTATGATCTGGCTGCTGTTCAACATCGCCTTCGCGGTCGACGTCAACGTGGTCGGGGTGGGGCCGACCTCGTTAGAAGTGGCCACGGCCTCCTGTCTCGACGGTACCGCCTTGCCAACCAGCACACCGCGCATTTCCGCGTTCGTGCAGGTGGCGCAGACGATGCTGGCCAAGTCCGAGGCCGAGCGTCTGGCTTACTACCCCGGGCAGTCGGACGATCTTTGGCCCGCCGACCGCGTTCATATCAACACGATTCCCGCGCTGCCAATGACAGAGAACGGATCGATTGCCGCCTGCGCGGCGGTCGGTCGGTACTGGATTGAAGAGGGTCAACGCCTTCAGGTGGCCTGCGTCGAGAAGAAGGTGTGCAAGGCGTCCGTTCCATCCGACGTGTGGAAATCCATCTACCAACTCACCCTGCAGACCGACGCAGAGACGTTCTACATCGGGCTCCGCAAGCACGAGCCGCCGCTGGGCGTGTGGCAAGACCCGCTTCCGTTCCTCGACAAGGCTTGCGCCGGACCGCAAGACGCCAGCGACCACAAACTCTTGGTCGATGTCCACGATGTGACCGCCGGCCGGCAGGCGTGCCTTCAGCTGCTTACTCTGGTAGAAGGCACCGTACCCACCACTGTTCACGACAGCTGCCAAAGCCCCTGGGCCAGCACCCAGGCCGACGCATCTTCGCTGATCTTGGTCAGCGGAACGACCCAGAGCGTAGGTCCACGTGTGGGTTCCGGCCATCGGACTCGTCTGCACACCCTGCTCGCCGCCATGGACCCATCCGGCGTCGACTGTCGCGGCTGGGGCGACCTACATCGCGGCTCTGTGGTGGCTCGATGGCGCAGTGAGCAAGCCAAGTCGGCTTGCGACGACGAGTCCCTGCACTTGAAGGAACGGGCGCTCCTCTGTCCGCAGTTTCGCGGCAAAGAGCAAGGTCGCTGCATGATGGGCCAGTCCGATGCCTGCATGCGCGCCGCCAAGATGACCCTCGACGGCATTGGCACCGAGCCGCTGGTTCAACCTGCCGTCGAGCTGTACAACAAAGCGTGCGACCTGGGTGATGTACAAGGGTGTGGAAGGGTTACCGCTCATGTCGGCGACATCACTTCTTGGTTCACCGCGGCGCTCGTCTCCGCGCAGCCGCTGGCGCCCGAAGTGGTCTCTGAGCCAGAGGCCGACGAGCCGGTCGGCGACCCGGCGCCGACGCTTCCCGATGGTACCGATGAGGCCATCGCCACGGCCATCAAGTTGGTCGACGATTACGGGTCGCATCTGCCGTCCCAGTGGGCGGTCAATCGCAGCCGAGATCTGTTGAAGTACTACCTCAGCGCTTGGATGGCCCCCGAGGCCACGGCCCTCATCCGCGACACACCGCAGCTGGACGAAGAGGTCACCAAGCCCGCGCTTGAGCGAATCGAGGAGCTCGAGGTTCGGTTGGATGAGATCGCCGACGAAGAGACCAAGCGCTTGGCCCTCGAGGCCGAGGCGGAAGACGAGTAGCGGCCAGTCTCTGCGGAGGGCAGAAGGTGCAAATAGGCCGGTGACGCTGGTTTAGGGATCACTTGGATAGGCCCATGAATCAGGGTTCGACTCAGTCTTAAAGCGCCCGTGGCGATGAATCATTTCGGCCCATGGTGGCGAGGAGGCGTTGTCATGGGTGTATTGGGCGCGCAGTTGGGGCTGATTCCTGGATGGGGCATAAGAAGCGTCAGTGTGCGTCCCGAGCAAGCATACCGTACCAGGAGCGAGTGGATCGGGGCAAACCAGATTGGACGCACCGACCACGCCGCCACCTCCCTGAAGCGTAGAGAGGTGGACGTCAAAGTAGTTGTCAGCCCGAAGAACAGGGATTGCTGACTCAACGGCTGACCTGTGGTGGGGTTGTTGAGGAGAGCGGTTCTCAACTTCAGGTCATCAGCGGACCACCAGAGATCTGCGTCGACGAACGGCCAACGCCGCCAATCCCATGAGCCACCACGTAGCGCCCGAACCGCCGCTCGACGCACAGCCGCAGTCGTTCGGTGGCTTGTCGAGCCCCCCGGAGGCGTCGCAGTCCAGGCCTTCATCGATCTCGAGGTCGCAGTTGTTGTCGACGCCGTCGCAGGTCTCGATGACGTTGGGGTTTCGCCAGCCATCGTCGTCGTCGCAGTCGCCGTCGGAGACCGAGTAGCCATCGCCGTCTACGTCGTCGTAGTCCTCGTCGATGAAGCCATCGCAGTCGTCGTCGATGCCGTTCTCGAGCTCGGTGGCGCCTGGGTGCATGGCGTCGTTGGTGTCGTCGCAGTCGCCGTCGTCCTCGGAGAAGCCGTCGCCGTCGTCGTCGGTGCGGTAGGAGTTCTCGTCCACCTGGCCGTCGCAGTCGTCGTCGACACCGTTCTCGGTCTCGGGGGCGCCGTCGTAGATGTCTTCGTCGCTGTCGTCGCAGTCTCCGTCCGCCTCGGAGAAGCCGTCGCCGTCGTCGTCGAACAGCTCGGTGCCCTCGTCGATGAG
>JAACDH010000507.1 GCA_009936995.1 Rhodobacterales bacterium | reverse complement strand
CCCATGCGGTCTTAAGCCTGATGTTTAAACCGGGGCCATCGAACCGACATTCCTCACATTATCGCGCTGTATGGCGTTGTGCTGGGTCGAGTTCGGGGCCGTGGTTTACGAACCGCGTAAGCGAACCGATGAGTACGTTGCCTAGGACTTAGGTGAGGGCGAGAAGCAATCCGCCCAAGACAAGCAGCGCAACGATAGCGACGACGCCGATGGTCCATGAGGGGTTGTCTACTTCGGGATTCTGCTTTTGGGATGATGCTGGAGCACGCGTCTTTGCACGTTTTTTGTTTTCGGCGTGGAGGGCGTCTTGAAAGCTGACGTTGGGACCCGTAGCGTTCGGTGTGTCGTCTCCATGGACAGGGCCAAAGATGTCCTGGTTGGTGACACCGGTGTCCTCTTCCTCGAACTCGTCGTCGCTGGAGGGTGGCCGCCAACTGGCGTCGATCTCTTCGGTGATTCCACCGCGGTCGTCGTCGATAGAAGCCGGCGCGGGGACGTAGCGTAGGTCGCGGTCGGGTTGGTGCTCACGGCCCTGGAATGCAGGCGTGGAGATGTTTTCCTCGATGTAGCTCTCGCCGTCCCAGATGGCGACGACAACGGTGATGTTGTCGTGACCTCCGCGTTCGAGGGCGACGTGAACCAGCGCGCGAACGGCTTCCTCCGGCGCCATATTTTCGATGAGTCCAGGGATCTCGTCGTCGGTAACCAGATCGCAGAGTCCATCACTGCAGAGAACGACGGTGTCCCCTTTTGCAAACTTCCAAGGATGACCCAAAGCGCTCGGTTGAACAGGGCGGTCGGACGGAGGTCGGCCTCCTAGCGCGCGGGTAACCACGTGGGCGAGGTCGCTGTCCTTTGCCTCTTCTTCGGTGAGCTGTCCCGAGTCTATTAAATCATTTACGAGTTTGTGGTCGCGGGTGCGCTCGATGACCTTCTGGTCGCGAATGAGGTACGCGCGGCTGTCCCCGGCCCAGGCAACGTGGCCCATACCGTCGAGCAGGTACACGATGATCGCAGTGGAACCAGGAAGGCCCCGGTGGTCGTTACAGAGCTCTTTGCGAAGGTGGACATCGGCATCGCGAATGGCTCGGCGCAGACGCTCGGCGGGGAACCCCCTACCTTCGGTCACCTTCTTGGCGATTTGCTCTACGGCAATGGCGCTGGCCAACTCACCGTGACCCATGCCGCCCATACCATCGCAAACCATGAGTATCAGGCCACCTTCGTCGGTGGGTAACACCAGATGGGCGTCCTCGTTCCTTGCGCGAACAAGGCCTTTGTGACTGTTGGAATGGACCCGTACGGGCAGTTTCATCGTGCCGCCATCGTTACTTATGGACTAGAATACGCGTTGCCGAGCTGTGTTGTGAGGCGACGCACAAGTTCGAGACCGCGTCACGTTTCATTTGGGGCGATGTAACATCTCAATACGAGTGCGTAGGAAGTACGCCAGAGAGCTCGCCGCGTTAATCTTGTTGTGCGCGATGGCTCGGTACGGTTCCCGCGCTTGACCTTGCGGCCAATGCGCCGATAGTGTGGTGTAGACGGCATGAGGTTGCATGGCGAAACGACCGAGCTTCGAACCAGAATCCACTCGAACCATCGCGTTCGTTGGACACCGGGCTGCGGGAAAAACGACGCTGGTCGAGCACGTGCTGGTCACTGGGCGGGTGGTTCGTAAGCCGGGACAAATCGAACGTGGCAATACGCTCCTTGACGCCCAGCCAATGGAAAAGCGTCATCGAAGTACACTTCGGAACGGATACGCCTGGTTGGTGTGGCGAGAGCACCTGATCCATATGGTCGACACGCCCGGATTTCGCGGTGGGGTTGGCGATCGTGAGGGGGCGCTCGGCGCGGTCGACGCGGTCGTCGTCGTCATCGACGCGACGGCGAAAATCGAGCTGGAGGCAAAAGAGGCACTCGAAGAAGCGGGTCGTAGAGGACTGCCGCGCCTCGTCGTCGTCAGCAAGTGTGATCGTCCGCACAACTGGTACCAGGTACTGAAGCGGCTGAACAAGTTGCTCGACAATGAAGCCATTCCGCTCCACCAGCCGTTTTATGGTCCAAATGGCAGCGACGTATTGGCCGGCTTGGTCTCCGTTCCTGCAGGACGAGTGATTCGATACGCAGAGGATGGCTCGGGTAACTACTCACCAGAGCCCATTCCCGTTCGCTACCGCGAAGAGCATGAGCTCGCCTGGGAGGCGCTCTCCGAAGCCGTGGCAGCCACCGATGACGACCTACTTGAGAGCTACCTCGAGTATCTGGAGCTTCCACGTGAGATGGTCTGGGAGGGGCTGCGAAATGCGGTTGGAAAGGTTGGATTAACCCCAGTCCTGTTGGCTTCCGGTGCCCGCGGAATTGGGGGGGCGTCGCTTTTGGATGCTGTGGTGGATTGGCTGCCTAGTGCAAATGAACGTGACTGCTCGATGCTTGAAGATGAGGAAGGGGAGCCTGTTGCGCCGTCGACGTCCGAATTCGTAGCCACGCTCGTGGGCCGGCATCGTGACGAGCACGGCAATCCTTGGACGATGTTGCGGGTGCTGTCGGGCCGAGCGCCACACCATGGTCGTTGGGTCCAAGGGGCAAGCGGTGACTCGGTGCGGGTGCGAAAGTTGTATCGGATTCGGGGTCCTCGGCGCGCCATCGCTCAGAACCCTGCCGCTGGTGAACTGGTCGCCACCTGGGATCCCATTCCAGGGCGCATCGGCGATATCTACACGTCGGGGCCTCGCTGGAAGCGAAACCTGCCGTCTATGCCAATCACCCAGGTGACCTGGCTGCTTCAGCCACGTCAGCACACGTTCGGCTCAGCGGCCACTCTGGGCGATGCGGTTCAGGGCCTCCTTCGAGAAGATCCAGCGTTGAGCCACTCGCGAGTAGGTGGGGATGTTCTGCTCGGCGGCCTCAGCGAGGCCCATCTACAGCTCGCCTTGGAACGATTGACGCTGCGCACCGGCTTGGCCATCCGAAAGTCGCTACCGCCCGTCGCCTATCGAGAGACACCCCTGTCGGCGGCGGTGGGTATCGAGGGCATCCATCGGCTTGAGGACAGCCAGGGAATGGTCCAAGAATTTGGGGTCTGCCGAGTCGACTTGCGACCCCAAGACGTCAGGAATGGCACCTCCTTTTTGGACTGTGTCGATGACGCTGTCGAAGATTTGCCCAGCGAATATCGTCCGGCAGTACACGAAGGCACCACGCGGGGCATGGCTCATGGCCCCATGGCTGGGTACCCACTGCTTGGAGTCGACCTTCGACTGATGGGTGGAGAATACAGCATGATCTCAAGTTCGGAGGAGCACTTCCGAAGGGCGGGAGAGCTTGCGGTTCGGCGAGCCCTAGAGGTATCGGGCACTCAGCTGCTCGAGCCCTGGAGTGAGGTCGAAGTGCGACTGCCGTCAGGCGCTGTAGGCGTGATACTTTCCGACCTCAGCAGCCATCGCGGACGCATCCTCAATCTCGACACCAGGGTCTTGGAAACCGTCATCTTTGCGTTGTGCCCAGATCGGGAATTGCGGACGTTTGCAGTGCGCCTTCAGACCTTGACTTCCGGGCGGGGGGTGTACTCTCGTCAGCCCAGTCACTACGAAAAACTACCTGACCACTTAGTGTCCGAGGCGGTGGCGAGCTCGCCGTTTCGTTTAGGCACGTCTGCGTTGACAGACTCGGGACGGCGAGCGTGCTAAGGTCCGGGCTGGGCATGTCCCGGGGTGAACCATCTCAAGTCCGGCTACCGCGACCGAACAAACGCTGACCTTCGACAACAACGACCAACTTCGAGAGATGGTGGGAGAGTTTGGTTGTCACCTCGATATGGTCTCGCGTGCCCTCAACGTCGAGATCCACCAACGTGGCGCCACCGTTTGGGTGGGCGCTGGTGATGCGGGTCCCGATGCGGTGCTCCAAGCCTCCCGGGTGCTCGAGCAGTTGTACAAGCTCGTCGCTGGGGGGAGGGCACTTCATCCCACCGATGTGCATCACGGTATTCGCATCATTCGGGCGGATCACAGGGCCGATCTAGGCACGTTTTTTAACGACACTATCCTGATGAACTTGGATAATCGTCCGATCTCCCCGCGTTCTCCGGGGCAGAGGCAGTACGTGCAGGCCATGCGTACCCACGATGTGGTGTTTGGCGTAGGACCTGCGGGTTCGGGTAAGACCTATCTGGCAATGGCTATCGCCGTGGCGGCGCTACGACGAGGCGAGGTGCGGCGGATTATTCTGACGCGACCAGCGGTCGAGGCTGGCGAAAAACTAGGCTTTCTTCCTGGTGATATGAACGAAAAGATCGACCCGTACTTACGACCTCTGTACGACGCCTTGGGCGATATGGTGCCGCAGGAACAGTTGGCCCGCATGCTAGAGCGTCAGATCATCGAGGTGGCGCCATTGGCCTTCATGCGTGGGCGTACGCTCGACCACGCGTACGTGCTTCTGGATGAGGCGCAGAACACTACCGTGTCGCAGATTAAAATGTTCCTTACTCGACTTGGTTCAAACGGAAAAATGGTGATCACCGGCGATCCAAGCCAGGTAGACCTGCCCGACAAGACCCGCAGTGGCCTGGCCCACGCCCTTGAGGTGCTGGCGAATGTCAATCGTATCGGAGTGGCCCGAATGCAGCCTGGAGACATCGTCAGGCACCCGCTGGTGGCCGATATGGTCGAGGCGTTCGATCAACATGGCCGGGCCCATTGGGAGAGTCGCTCGTGATGGGGCGAATCAGCCAGATCATCGGTGTCTTAATGGACCGCATGGGGCTCGAGGACCTTCGTTTTTCGCTGGGCGAAGCCAAGCGGGTGATGTTGCTGCTGGTCGTCTGTGTCGTCACCAGTCTATTGGTGGTGGACTACGCCGAAGCGCCTAGCGAACCCCTTAAAGTCGGAGATGTCGCAAGTCGCACTGTAAAGGCGCCATACCCCATCCAATTTGTCGATGATCTCTCCCACGAAGAGGCCCGTACCCAGGCCTCCGAAGTCGTCTTGCCTGTCTTCGTGTACCAGGCCGATCTTGGTGCCAAAATGGCCAGGCGAGTGAACAAAGCCTTCGAGGCTGGGCGGGTCCGACTCGCCGAAGTGAGCGCCCCGTCCGAAGGGCGTGAAGAGCCCACTGAACTCAACGAAACTGCGATTAAGGCGGTGGTCGTCAGTTTCCAGGATGCGTTGGGCGTACATGTGCCCGACGCCAACGTACATACGTTACTCGACCACGGGTTTTCCGAGTCCGCCGAGGCTGGGGCAGTGGCGTTGCTCGCTCGGGCGATGGACAACCGGGTGTTGCGGGATCGCGACTTTCTACCTGCAGATCGTGGTGGCATTCGCATCATCACTCTTCGGGATAGCACGCAGACTGAAGAAATTCTCACCGAGCTCGAAGCCCTCCTTGTGCCGGTCGAGGCCCGTGAAAAGGTCGGCTACGGTGTGCTCGAGATGCAGGGGGACGAACGCGAGGTGTCGGCGGCCGCCAACATCGCCAAGGCGTTGATTCGACCCAACCTCAGCTTCGACCCGCTTCAGACCGAGGACCGTCGTCAAGAGGCAAAGGCGAGTGTTGAACCGCTGTTGGTAACGGTCAAACAAGGTGCGACGCTCTTTCAAGACGGCGACACCCTCAACGAATCACAGATCCAGATGTACAACGCGCTGCAGGACTACAAAGGCGACTCTGACGTTGGCATGGAGATCGTAGCGGTCTCGCTCATGTTGGCGCTCATGTTGATGAGTCTGTACGCGTTCGGCTCTGCCCATTTGGGCGCATTCAGTACCGCTAATCGCGATGTAGCGGCCGTTGGGCTGCTCTTGGTCCTCACGACGGCGCTGGCTCGTATGATGGTCAGCGTTGGGCCCCAGGTCGCGGCTGCGGTCAGCTACGACGCTGAGGCCCGTTCCGTTTGGTTTGCGGTTCCTGTTGCCGGAGCTGCGATGCTGGTTCGGCAGCTGCTGGGTGTCGGCTGGACGTGGATTTTTGCCGTCGCGGCGTCCATCGTCTGCGGCTTGGTCATGGACTTCGAGGTGCTACCGGTCCTGT
>JAACDH010000506.1 GCA_009936995.1 Rhodobacterales bacterium | reverse complement strand
TTACGTGTACGCGGTGCCATAGCGGCGAATCGTCGCTAGATTCGTTACACGAGGGGCTCTATTGGGGTCGTCCGTGTCACTGTTCATCGCGCTCGAAGGTCTCGACGGGTCGGGTACCACCACCCAGTCCGCTAGACTGGCCGCTTGGCTCCGTAATCTGGGCCACACTGTACACACCAGCTGCGAGCCGTCTGAAGGGCCCGTCGGTCAATTGATACGCGCCTCCCTGCGCCAAAAACCGGGCTCACCGGATCGCAGCACCCTGCCGTGGCTGTTCTCAGCCGACCGCGCCGATCACCTGTACCGCGACATCGAGCCTGCGCTGGCAGCCGGCACCATCGCTATCACCGATCGGTACGCGCCATCGTCCCTGGCCTACCAGTCCATGGAGATCCCCATGGACCAAGTCTACGTTCTCAACGCCACCTTCCGAGTCCCTGATCTCGTACTTTTTCACGAGCTCGATGTCGACGTCGCCTTGTCCCGCATCGGCAGTCGAGGAGAAGCCCGAGAAATCTTCGAGCACCGGTCCCAACTAGCGCGCGTGGCCAAACACTACCGCGAAGCCATGGCCTATCTAGACGCCCGCGGCTGGCCGATCACCACCCTCGACGCGAGCCTGCCAATAGAAGACGTCACCCTAGCCATCCAGGCTGCTGTAACAGCGTTGTTACCTACGTCTTCGGAGGCTTAGTCCGCGATGGCCATCTGCATTCAGATCTTTGGCTTGTCCGACTACGCGGCGGTTCACCAGCTCCAGAAAGACCTCGTAGGCGCCCGGGCCGACGGTCGCATCGGCGACGTCATCCTGCTCCTCGAACACGCGCCGGTGATCACCGTCGGTCGCAAACGACACGCCCTCTCCAACGTGCTGTCGACTCCAGATACCCCTGTAGTCACCGTCGAGCGTGGCGGCGACGTCACCTGGCACGGCCCCGGTCAGCTGGTCGCCTACCCCATCCTCCAGCTCGAAGGCGCCCGCGCCGATCTGCACCTGCACCTCAAGAGCCTCGAAGACGCGGTGATCACCCTGCTCGCAGGTCACCGACTCAAACCGGTCCGCGACGCCCGCAACACCGGCGTTTGGCTACCAGTCGACGGTGAAGCGCTGCCCCGCAAGGTGTGTTCCGTGGGCATCGCCTGTCGACGTTGGGTAAGCTGGCACGGGCTGGCGCTCAACGTCAGCAACGACGCCAACGCATACCGGGCCATTAATCCCTGCGGTTTCGACGCCACAGTGATGACCCGACTCGCCGACCACCTCAATCCGTCCCCGCAAGTTCAGGCGTTGGCCGCCCCCCTGGCCCAATCCCTGTGCAAATCCCTCGATGTCCCCCGTGAAGGCGCGCTGAAGTACGCCGACGGCCCTGATGAGGTCTATGGCCTCCTCAACCTGGAGAAGCCGCTTTGAGCGATACCCCCATTTCCACACCCGTTGGACTGATTGAACAACTCAAGAGTTTCAACCGGGTGTTCTGGATCGGAAACACCATGGAGATGCTCGAGCGTCTGGCCTACTACGGGCTACGCACGGTGCTTCCCGTTTACATGGTGCTCTCCATCGAGGAAGGTGGGCCACAGTTCGACCACCTCGACAAGGGTTGGATTTACTTCTGGTGGGCCATCGTCCAGTCCATTCTCCCTGTGTTCACTGGCGGATTCGCCGATAGCATGGGCTACAAGCGTACCGTCGGCGTGTCCATCGCAATCAAAACCGTCGGTTACCTCGTCATGGCCTTCGCCATCGAGATCGCCGCCTTTGTCACCGACGGCGCCAACATCGGCGTTCCGGCACACCCGGCCACGTTGTGGACGTTCTTCGTTGGCGCCATGCTGCTCGCCTTTGGAACCGCGGTCTTTAAACCGGGTATCCAAGCGATCATCGCCCACCAGCTCAACGACGAGAACGACTCCGTCGGCTGGTCCACCTTCTACCAGCTGGTCAACGTGGGTGGCTTCCTCGGCCCCTTCCTCGCTGGCGTCATGAAATTGTTGGCCTGGAAGTGGGTGTTTATCGCCTGCGCCATCATCGTCTGCCTAAACTACTTCCTCATGGTCACCTTCAAAGAGCCACACCACCCGGACTGGGACACCGCCAAAGCCCCGGACCCCATCACCGTTCGGGTGCTGGCCATCCTGAAGACGCTTTGGCACTCGGGCATCGGTATCTGCGAGCCCAGATTAATGAGCTTCCTAGTCCTCTTCAGCGGTTTTTGGATGATGTTCAACCAGCTGTTCGACTTGTTGCCCAACTACATTACCGATTGGGTCGACAGCTCGATGGTGCTCGCAATCATCTCTCCGATGATGACCAGTGTACCCGAAGAATGGGGAGGAAACCTACCCCAGGAGTTTATGCTCAACATCAACGCCGGCATGTGTATGCTGTTCGCTTTTTTGATCGGATACCTCACCGGAAAGGTCCGGGCGATGTACGCCATGATCTTCGGTATGCTGCTGTCTTCCGTCGCAATTTTCGGGCTGGGCCTCTCCGTGAACGGCTGGGTGATCCTGGGCGCCATCGCGTTCTTCAGCTTGGGCGAGCTGTCAGCCAGCCCCACAAAGATGCGGTACTTCTCGTCCATCGCTCCACCAGGACGTAAGGGCATGTACCTGGGCTATATCAACGCCACCGGTGGAATCGGCTGGGCCATCGGCTCCATCATCGCCGGCGGCCTGTACCAAGAGAAGGGCGACAAAGTCGTGCTCGCCAAGCGCCACCTAATCGACACCTTGGGCCAAAGCGCCGAAGCCGTCGATGCACTTCCGAAGACCGAGGTCATGCCATTCTTAGCCGATGAACTTGGCATGGCACAGTTCGACGCCCAAATGTTGCTGTGGAACACCTACCACCCCAACGAACTGTGGACATACTTCGCGATTGTTGGCCTGGTCTCTATGGCCGGGCTGATCGCCTTCGACTTGATCACTAGGATGAAGCTCAAATATGAGTCCGCTGTACTTCTGATCCTCACCATGGCAGTTTCGGGATGGAGCTACGGTATCGGGTACGCCGTGATGTTCGGCATCTTCATCGTGTTTTACGAGTTTGTGCGCATCGTCGTACCCAATGCGCTGCCACGGGCCGCCCAGGAGAGTTAAGGACCCCTCCCATCTTGGAGACCCCCGATGATCAATCCACGCGTCCTCGCTGAAGACCCCGAGCTCGTAAAGACGCACCTGCGTCGTCGTCATGCCGACGAGTCCGTGATCTCCACCGTCGACGAGATTGTCGAGCTGCAGACCACTCGCAAGACCCACGTCCTCGAGCGCGACGATCTGCGGGCCACCCGCAACAGCAGCTCGAAACAAATCGGAGCGCTGTTTAAGGCCGGAAAGGGCGCCGAAGCAGGCGAAATGAAGGCCGCGGTCACCGCCGGCAACGATCGGATAAAGGTCCTCGAAGCCGAGCTCGACGTGATCGAGGCCAGGATGCACGATCTGGCCATGCACCTGCCCAACCTGCTGCACGACACCGTACCGGCGGGCAAGACCGAAGACGACAACCCCGTCGAGCGCACCTGGGGCGACATCCCCACCTTCGACTTCACGCCACAAGCGCACGTCGAAGTGGGCGCCAAGCTCGGCATCCTCGACCTCGAACGCTCCACCAAACTCACCGGCGCGCGGTTCGCCATCCTCCGTGGCATGGGCGCACGCATGGAGCGGGCGCTGATCAACTTCTTCCTCGACTTGCACACGGGTGAGCACGGTCACACCGAAGTGATGGTGCCGTACATGGTGCACGCACATGTGGCCGAAGGAACGGGCCAGCTGCCTAAGTTCGCCGACGACATGTTCAAGCTCGCCGGCAAGGTAAACGGCGAAGACGCCTACCTCATCCCCACCGCCGAGATTCCGGTCACCAATATCCACCGAGAAGAGATTCTCGACATCGACAAGCTGCCCATCAAGTTCGCGTGTTTCACGCCGTGCTTCCGCAGCGAGGCCGGGAGTGCTGGACGCGACGTGCGTGGCATCATTCGTCAGCACCAGTTCCACAAGGTGGAGATGGTCTGGCTGACCACGCCCGAGCGCGCCGAGGCCGACCACCACCAAATGGTCGACCACGCCGAGACCGCGCTCAAGCGTCTGGGAATCCCCTACCGAGTGGTTCGACACTGCGGCGGCGAAGTCAGTTTTGCAGCACACAAGTGCTTCGATCTCGAGGCCTGGCTGCCCAGCCAAGACAACTACCGCGAGATCTCCAGCGTCTCCTGGTTCACCGACTTCCAGAGCCGCCGCATGAAGATGCGCTTCCGCCCAGCGCCCGTCGAGGGCAAGAAGCAGAAGCCGCGCCTGGTGCACACCCTAAACGGCTCCGGACTGGCGGTGGGACGCACCATGGTCGCCATCCTAGAGAACTACCAGCAGGCCGACGGCTCCGTGATCATCCCAGAGGCCCTGCGCCCGTACATGGGTGGCATCGAGCGACTAGTTCCCCCAGCCGAATGACCGAAGCTGGCC
>JAACDH010000505.1 GCA_009936995.1 Rhodobacterales bacterium | reverse complement strand
TTGCCCCAACTTGCTTCCGCCTGAGCCGCCCAGCTAACACTGGGTCGGCATGCCGACCTGCGTCTGCGCCTAGCGACGGCCACAGGTTGGCGGACACGGCAACGGAGCAAGCCCGTCTTTCAGGCCGTAGGCCTGGCGGCCTCAGCGCCACAGGCGCCGGGACCCGTTCGCGCACCCAAAACGTCCGAAAGCCTGTATATTGGTCTCGGAGATGTTCAAATGCTTCTTGTCCTCGCCGCGACATGGATGTCTGGATTGCTCCGTAATGTCTAGGCGACCAACGTCGGCCTATCGGGGAAAGGATATGTTGGCGCGGGAAGACCGTGTTTTGGCATGATACTTGCTTAGAGGAAGATCAGGCGGGCGAACAGGTGCCGGTATAAAATCGCAGCGACTCTAGTTCAGCGCCTAAGAGAAGGTCTTGGAAATGACACACATTCATCGCTGTTTTTCGGCGCTCGCATGTCTTTTGGTCGTGGGTTGTGCCGACCGTATTGCCCTGGACTCGTCCACCCTGTGTCTGTCCGAGTTGCCCCCCGGTGATTCGATCGACGTGGCCCAAATTGAGGCCGGTCAGCCTCTGCAGTTGTTTGTGACGGGAACGGGCGGGTGTCACATGGCGGACATCGAGGTCAGCTGCAATGCGACCGTCAAAGGGGACACCATCGTCGTGTCATCCGAGATGACCTGGCGTCGCACCGAGCCCCTTGCCATGAGCTGCGAGATGTCTTTGACCGTGGTCACGGCGTCCTGCGAAACCGATGTGCCTTTGGAAGACGGGACCTACACCATCGTGTACGCGGACCTCGAGCAGGACATTGACGTTCCGAGCAGCGCGGATGCGTACGAGTGCCTTAGCCCCGAGGCCTAGGCGACTTCGCGCGGGCTACTGTCCGTCGATGTAGCCGTCAATCTTTTCGGCCCAGTCGTCGAGGCTGGAGGCGAATTGGTCGACGGCCACCGAGTCGGGAATCTCCAAGCCGACGAACTGGGCCTCGACCCAATAGGCCTCGACCCGCCGTGTTCCTCCCTGGTGGGGGTACATGGCATAGACCTGATACTGCTGGTCGACGTCGACGATGGCGCTGCTGAAGTCCACACCGAACGGATTGACGACGCGACTGTAGACGAATGGCGTGCCCTGGTCGTCTTCGATGTGTCGGTACACCTGGGTGTAGGTGGCGTCGGACTTCCCCAACAGTGGGATGGCCAAGGTCTGTTCCACCTCGATCTCGTACGTCTCGCACTCCCGGATCAAAAAGCATGCCCGGTCGGTCGAGTCCAGCAGGGTGAAGTGCTCGTAGTCGTCAAAGATCTGGTCCTTGTTGGGGTGGGTCAGGACCTCCAAGACCGTGTCGATGTCGTGGGTGTAGTCCGCTTGACCGAGTGCGCCGATGATGTTCTTGTACCCCCAAACCGGAAGAACGCCTTGCTCTGCTGCAACGCGCGAAGCGCGAGGCACGTAGTGCCGGTTGTCAGTAGCAGCTGACGTTGGGCGCGGGCCACAGGTGGTCGCGGTGGCTGCCCAGCGCAACTCGCGACGGTGTGCTTCGCCGCGTCAACCTGCGTCGGTATTCGGTACGGCGAATCTAAGGGGGCCGCGCGAGCCACAGAGGTTTCGTCCCGTCTTGCGGCCAATGACGCTGCGCCCGCCACCGAAATGTGATGGCACGTGCCCGGCCACCTCGGGCTCCCGCCGGAGCCACTTCTCCAGAGCTGCTGGATTCACCGGCTTCCCAAACCTCCAAGTGGTCCGGCTGAGCGGGGCAAGGTCACATCGAAAGGTGAGGGCGTCGTCTCCGTTGTCCGGCGTGAACGTCAGCACGAGTGTGGTGATTACGCCGTGGTCGTGGTTGTGGTGGTGGTCCCCATCGACGTCAGTGCAGGCGCCTGTCAGTAGCAGAGCGATTGGGGTTAGGGGGTGATGCGTTTCATGTTGTCCTCCGCCGGTGAGGTAGCCTCCCTAAGACACTATCGCAATTCGATTGCGATAGCGAGCATGATGCATTACGGTTGATGTGGAGGTCGTATGACTGTTCAATCCCCAACCTCAACTCCGATTTTGGATGGTTCTCCATCGCTCAACCAGCGCATTCGGCGCGTCGGTGGCGTCTGGGTCGACCGCTTTGGTGTCGTCGCGGCGTCGATCTGTGCGGCGCACTGTGCCGTCATGTCCATTGCCCCCGCCCTTCTCTCCATCCTCGGCCTCAGCGTCTTGCACGACGAACGGTTCGAATGGGGCTTTGTGGTCTGTGCGGTCGCGTTCGCCGGCACTGCAGCGTTGCTTGGACAGCGAACCCACCACATGTGGCCCATCTCGGTCGGCTTTGGCGTTGGTGCACTCGCGCTTGTTGGCGCCCGCACGCTCGAGGTGGCTGGCATCGAGGGTGGGGTGTGGCTGGCCTTGTTGGGCGGCGCCGTCCTTGTGGGCACTCACGTGATCAATACGTTTCGTTGCCGCTCCTGTTCTACGGGTGAGTGCAGGTGAGTGAGCGTCTTCCGGTTACGCTCCTTTCCGGTTTCCTCGGGGCCGGAAAGACCACGTTGTTGAATCACATCCTCGCTCGCGCTGGAGGATTGCGAATTGGCGTCGTCGAGAACGAGTTTGGGGCTCTCAACATAGATCGTGTCCTCATCGAGGGTGCGGACACTCAGTCAATTTGTGTTCATCGGCCGAGATCTGAACGAACAGGCACTGCAGGACGGGTTGGAAGCCTGTCTGGAGTCTCCATGCTCGATTGGGTAATTGTGGGCGGCGGGCCACACGGCGTCCACCAAGCGGTCCGACTCATCGGTCAGGCGGGCGTCGACCCCGCGAGGATTCAGATCGTCGATCCGGCCCCACGCCTGATGGATTCCTGGCACCGATGTACGGCCAACACAGGAATGACGCATCTGCGCTCGCCTTCGGTCCACCACTTGGACCTCGATCCGTTCTCCTTGAAGCGGTTCGCCGACACACCTGGGGCACAGGGCTTGAGCGGCAAATCCTTCGCGCCTCCCTATCGTCGGCCCTCTGTTTCGCTATTTCGGGCGCACTGCGCGATGGTGGTGAACCGTTTCGGATTGCAGGACCTTCATTTGCGTGCGCGAGTCTCAGGTGTCGCGGTGGAGAGCGATGGGGTTCGATTGACGCTCGAGGATGGCGGGCAACTGGCGTCGCATCGCATTGTGCTCGCAGTCGGGGCCAGCGAGCAGACGCAACATCCGGCGTGGTGTGGCAAGCTTTCCGGTGGGTTCGTACAGCACATCTTCGAGGCTGGTTTTCAGCTGGACCCCGAGACGTGGCCGGAACGTGTCGCTGTTGTGGGTGGGGGCATTTCGGGTGCGCAAGCGTCGCTCCGACTCGCAGATGCTGGGAAGAAGGTGACGCTGTTGACTCGGCACGAGCTCCGAAAACATAAGTTCGACAGTGATCCCGGCTGGGTGGGACCCAAGTTGATGACGCGCTTCTCTAAGCCCTCCGACCCCGTGACGCGCCGTCGTTTGATTTCGACGGCGCGTCACGCGGGGTCGTTGCCCCCCGACGTTTACCGCCGTCTGCGGCGAGCCATCCACGGTGGTCGTGTCACCTTGGTGCACGGAGAGGTTCACTCGGGATGGCAATCGGGACAAGGCATTCGCCTCGCGTTGCAGGGGTCGGTGCTCGACGTTGACAAGGTGCTGCTGGCGACGGGGTTCGAGGCACGTCGACCTGGAGGTCGGCTCGTCGACGATCTGATCGAGGCGGCTTCTCTGCCGTGTGCGGCCTGTGGGTTCCCGAGGGTCGATAGGCACCTTCGATGGCATCCGCGGGTCTTTGTGACTGGCCCATTGGCCGAGCTCGAGCTGGGCCCAGTGGCGCGAAACCTCATCGGGGCGAGGCGCGCTGCGGAGCGCATCATGCCCATCGCTATGGAGTCTACTTGATGTCGTTCTCACTGCTTCTACTGTCTTTGTTCGCGCCGCGAGCACTGGCCAAGGAACCTGCCGACGGAGCGATGTTGTACGCTCGATACTGTGCGCTGTGCCATGGTGACGACCGTCAGGGCCACGCGGCAGATCACGCACCATCGTTGAGGTCGCCTCAGCTGATGGGAAATGCGAGTCCTGGCTTCC
The DNA here is from genome assembly GCA_009936995.1 of Rhodobacterales bacterium. Taxonomy (GTDB): domain Bacteria; phylum Myxococcota_A; class UBA796; order UBA796; genus JAACDH01. Next base: position 12,443 of record JAACDH010000505.1, on the reverse strand, counting down.
TTTGGACAGCCGTCGCCCAGGGACGTCCGGGGACCGCGATGGCGGCCTTCGCCGAAGAGCAGGGCGGACCCCTGTCCCACGACCAACAACATGTCCTGCTCGAATGGCTGATGGCTCGTTCCGGTGTGCCAAGCGAACCCGTGGACGACGTTGTGGTGAACGGCGATCCGCTTCAGGGCAGGGTGGTGTACGACGAGCATTGCGCCAGCTGTCATGGGGTCAAGGGAGAAGGGGGGGCGGGCACGGCCTTGGGCAATCCAGTGTTCCTGGCCACGGCCAGTGATGGATTCCTTCGGCACACCATCCAGCAGGGGAGAGCGGCGACCCCCATGCCCGCTTTTGCGCAGACCCTCGGCGAGAAAGAGACCGACGATGTGGTCTCGTTCCTACGTGCACGAGCGATCGGATGGGACGCTCCTCCGCCCGTCCGCGTCCGTCCTCCTGATTTGGACGCTGCCGTGCTCAATCCCGATGGCCCGCCCGCTCGACTTGAGCATCGCGAGCGCCGTTTCGTGTCCAGCGTCAGTGTGGCTGCGGCGCTCGCACGTGAAGAGCGCATCATCCTCCTTGACGCGCGGCCGGTCTCCGATTGGCAGCGCTCGCATATCCCAGGCGCGCTTCCGGGTCCGTTCTACGATGGCGTCGACGCGATCGTCCCTCATCTGCCACGCGATGGTACCCCGATCGTCGCCTACTGTGCGTGCCCCCATGCTGCGTCGGGCAAAATCGTGGACGCGCTCAAGGGGCGCGGGTTTCGACAAGCCCGTATTCTGGACGAGGGCGTCCTCCATTGGGCCGCTGCGGGGCATCCGCTCGAATTGGGCGACGGCGCTCCCGCCAAAAGTCGTTCAGACGCACTCGAACCGACGGGTTAGAGTGACCTCACTTGAGGAGCCTATGGCGGAACACACCCACGACGTGACCCAGGAGCTCCGGTCAATGCTACGCGAACGTGGTTTGCGTGCCACCGGATCGCGGATGGTGGTGCTCACGGCGCTCCATCACCAAAGGGGCCCCATGACCCATGAACAGGTCATGGCCGGGCTCGAAGAAGGTTTCACCGACAAGGCCACTGTCTGGCGCATCCTCTCGGATCTGTCCGAGGAGGGCATTCTGCGGCGGATGGACCTCGGCGACCGGATTTGGCGCTACGAGCTACTCGACGATTGCCGGCCTGTTGCAGACGACCATGGTCATTTCCTCTGCGAGGGGTGTGGTGTGGTTCGATGCCTACCGCCTATGCGGGTCACCGACACCCACGGAGGGGTTCCAACCGTCCTCTTGGGCGCCGCTTACAGGATGCGTCTCACCGGTCGATGTGTCGACTGCGTCGCTGCCTAACAACCAACGGTGGACGGCTCGTGAACCGTCCACCCGCCAGAAGCGTTGCCGACAGATGCAGGGGTTACAGCACCTCGATGGGGAAGGTCAGTTGGGCATCGTTGTCCCCTCCGATCGCTCCGAATCCGCTGCTTGCCACGTCTTCGGCGGTGGTCCCAGTCTTCACGGCGTTGCCATCCTCCAGTGGCATGTGGCGGAGGGTGACGGTCAGTTCGCCAGTGCCGGCTTGTAGACCGGTAATGGTATTGCTCAATCCGATGGGCATGCCGTTCACATCAGTATCCGCGTACGCGTGGGAAACCACGGCTGCCGAATTCACCGCTGTTCCGGGCCCGTCTACACCTGAACCGGTGAAGAACACTTGGTGGATGTCACTCTCGTCCGCGATCTCTTCGGTGATCTCCTCCGCGGGCTCCTCGAGTTCGTTGAGGAAGTCGACCGTGAGTCCGTAGTCTGCGTTAGGCAGCACGATGCCGTCAATGACGGGATTCCCATCGTCTTCGGGGTCCGCCCAGGTGAAGGTTAGATCTGCTCCCCCGGCGTCTGGTGTGAAGGTGAGTACGACGGTGGTGATGACCTCGTTTTCGTGGTCATGGTCGTGGTCGTGGTCGTCTTCCACGTCGCTGCAGCCACCTGTGAAGAGCAACAGCAACGGCACAAGCCTGGTCATGGTTCTCATGGTCCTCTCTCTGGTTAGATGTCGATCCCGACCCGGACGCGGAGATCACGTCCCGGCTGGTCGGCGTAATATCGGAGTAAACTTGTATATTCTCGATATCGGGTATTGAGTAGGTTGTGGGCGTCGAGCCCGATACGCAGATTTCGTCCGCGAATGTCGATCTCGGTTTCCGCGCTCGCCGAGAGCAAGACCACGCCATCTGGGGCGGGGGCGTAGTCGGCCGTGGCATCCACCCTCGACTGGCGTCCGACGAGGTCGGTGGTGAACGACAGTTCGGGCTTCTCGACGGCTCCTCGAATGTGCGGTCGGAAAATGGCGGTTGCGGATAGGTAGTCGGGAGGCGTCCCGATGAGATGCTCATCCGTCTGCGCATTCGTGGCCCGCACGAGTGCACCCCGAATATCAAGTCCGAAGAGGGACTGCGGACCTAGCGCCAGTCCTCCATCGACGCCGTGGATGAGGGCGTCGATGGGTTGGTAGCCGTACGTCGGCCAGGTACCTCGAATGGTCACGTCGAAACGCAGTCGTCCGGCGGCGTTCCGTTCTGGGGAGAAGTAGATGAAATCGTCGATCCAGCTGGTAAACCCAGAGACCTCTGCGTTCAGCCACGACGTGCGCAAGGTCAAGGTGGGAGAGGCCGTCCAGGCGGTCTCCACACCCAAAGCGGGGTTTCCGACCGCGTAGACGGGGAAGGAGGGAGCACTGCCGATCAGGTACAACTCGTCCGCGTTCGGAAAGCGTGTTGCAGAGGACACGTCGAGCTTGAGGTCGACGTGATCCGGGACGAGCTCGGCGAGGCCACCAAGACTCTGTGTGGCAGCGCCGTATTGCGAAGGGCAGCGTCCGCCATCGTTGTCTCGCAACGTGCAGTCATCGACTTGCAGGGTGTCTCGACGAAGATGACGCTCGTAATCGAGTCGGTCGAGAAAAGCGGTGCGACTGAGACGGTCATATCGACCACCAACTTCGAGTTCGAGGCGGTCGAACGTGAGCCGCTGTACCGCGAAGAGCCCCCCTGACAAAGCCCGGTAGTTCGGCAGAAGCGAGAGGCCGCGAAAGACGTTCTCTTGGAACACACCTTGGGTTCCGATCTTTCCGTCGAGTTGTGATGAACCCAGTTGGGCGGTGGGGGGATCATACGACACATCCACACTGTGCGTTCGGAGGAGAAAGTCGAATTGCGAACCGGTGATCGACTCACGGACCTGTTCGAACTCCTGGCGATGGTTGGACTGAAATGCGTAGATGGCTTCCACAGAACCCCAATCCCCGGCCTCGGTTGCGTGGAGCGACAGGAGGTCGTGGGACACTCGCTGATACGGCCGGTCGATTGCATAGGTTGTCGACCAGAGATCGGCGGTGGCCGGTCGGGCTGCCGATAGCTGTTCTTCGAAGTCTGAGGGAGTACTGTTCTGCACCCCGTAAAAAACGCCTGCGCGGAAGTCGTAGTGGTGAAACAGAGCGCGGACTTGACCTGTGTCCCATCGGTATCGAGTCGACAGGCCGAGGTTCCATTGTTGGCTGCCCGTGTTTCCGAGGACATAGGTGGGGGTAGACAGGCTCGCCCCTCGGCTGGCGTTGCCTTCGACCCGGATTGCGACCTGCTTCAATTTGGTGGGAACCGCGTCCAGACGAACGGCGCCGTAAGGACGACGACCGTTCGCCGTGTAGGCCACGACTGTTTTGCCACCGATCCCGGGCTCTGTTCGCATCGGCGGAGGTTGAACGAGCACCACGCCACCGATGGCATCGGGGCCGTATCGCGCCCCTGCTGCACCTCGAATGATGCTGACCGTTCCCGCCGAGAACGGATCGATCTCGGTTGCGTGATCGGGACCCCATTTCTGGCTCTCGTGGCGGATTCCGTCGTTCAGGACCAGAAGGCGTCGCTCTTGGTGGCCGCGGATGACGGGCTTAGCGGCATCCGCAGTTCCACGGCTCAATGTGACGCCAGGAACCTGCTCCATCGTCTCGGCGAGGTCGTCGCCCGCGCTACGCTCAAGGGTGGCGTCGTCGAGTGTGGTACGTGCATGGGTGTCCAGCCGGTCGGGGTCGCTGGCCTGAACGAGGACCTCTTCGATGGGCTCGTCCTCTTTGGCGGGGGCGTAGTGAAAGAACACGCGCACCGTTGAAGCGATCGGCTCGCCGTTGCGGGTTGCCGGTGAGAATCCGAGGGTGAAGGCAGCTGCGAGGGCTGCCTCACGAAAGACGTCGGGCGCGGACTCGATCTGAGCGTTTGTGACAGCGCCGCTCTGGTCCACATCGACAAGCAAGGTCACGTCGGCGTGTTGAGCCGCCGCCCGTGCCTCGCTTGGGTAGACCAGGGTAGCCTTTCGTTCGAGCCGCGCCGACCGGTCACCGGCCACAGGCATCTCGTCTACGCTGGAGTCGGCGGGCGCGTGTGCTGAGGTCACGCCGGGCCAGGCGGTGCAGCAGGCACACCCCAGCCAGAGGAGGTGCTGGGTCCGAGTCATGTGCCTCCTGCGCAACGGATGGCCTGTTCGGCGTCGCGTCTCAATCGTCGTTGGATGGGTTGTCCTGTCACCAGTTCCTCGCCGCTGTTATAGGGCGGAGACTCCGATAGTGCAACTGAGTTGCTATAGTTTTGATATCGCGATAACTCTGCTCGGGGGTGTTCATGACGAGACCAAAGATAGCGACCGTGTTCTCAGCCCCTGCGGACTCCAGAGCGGAAACGACAGGTTTGGCGGGGGGCTCGTTGTCCTGGAACAGGAGTAGCGAACCGTGCTAGCGCTCGTCATCGGAATCCTGGGCCTGTTGGTGGGGCCGCTCTTAATGCGTATGGGCCGTGACTCAGCCTGGATGCGGGCTGGGGTGGATGGGGTCGCGGTGAGCGTAGTGCTCGGGGCGGCCGCGATCTGGCTGCTTCCTCATGCCTTGGCCCACGCGGGCCTGTGGGCCGTACTCGGGGTAGTCCTAGGCATTGCGATACCGTTGGGCCTGGCTCGGCTAAATGCGGTTCGGCAGATACGCTGGCTTGGGCTGTTTCTACTCGGAGGGCACGTACTGGTCGATGGTGCAGCGCTGGCGACGGTGGACGGTGTGTCCTCTGTCGTTGTCGCTGTCACCGTTGCCGTTCACCGCGTCCCTGTGGGAATTGCGATTGCGCATCGGGCGACATCCCAGGCTCGAGCTGCACTTACCTTGGTGGCTTTAGGCGTACTAACTGCGGTGGGCTACGCAGGTGGCGCGTTGCTTTCAACCCTGGTCTCCGACAGCGTGCATGGGTTCATGGAGGGCGCGGTTGTCGGTGTCTTGCTACGGATCGTGCTCTCTCAACCGCCCGTCGAACGGGCCCCGGTGCTCACATTGGCAGGCTCAACGTTCACGTTGATGGCCGCTGGCCCGTTGATCCTGGCCCCCGACGGCTTTGGCGATCCGAGTCATTCGGCCTCGTGCGGGCATATACACCACGGAGCGTCGGACCCTGGCGCTGCGACGGAGGCTCGCTTTAGCGCTGCCGGAGTGCTTCTCGGGATCGGTGGGCTGTTCGCGGCGCGTGCCACCGTGGCGCCCGCGATGGCCGGTGACCACATCAACGCAGCGGGCGCGGCCCTACTTGCGTTGACCTTGACCAGCGCTCCGGCGTTGCTGGCTGGTTTCATCATCGCAGGCGTGGTTTCCGCAGTGATCAAGCCGGCGCATGTTCAGGGTGGCGACCGGACGACACAGGCCATTCGCGGTGTGCTTTATGGTCTTCCCCTGCCCATCTGCTCCTGTGGCGTCGTGCCCATGTACCAATCGTTGATTCGGCAGGGGGTGCCCCTCACCGCGGGCCTCGCGTTTTTGGTCGCGACGCCCGAATTGGGGCTGGATGCGGTACTGCTCTCTGTCCCTTTGCTCGGACTTCCGCTGACGTTGGCGCGTGTGGTGGCGGCGGTCGTCGTAGCCCTCGTCGTGGCCCTGTGGGTGGGGTCAGCGGAGCCCGCCATCTTGTCGAAACCGACCGTGCCTGTGAAGGACGCGCCGCTGTTACTTCGGTTGCGTGAGGGGATGCGGTACGGGCTGGTCGAGTTGGTCGACCACACGCTCCCTTGGGTGTTCCTCGGACTTGCCGTAGCGGCCCTTGCCGAGCCGTTGATTGATCACGAAACGCTGGCGATGATTCCTGCATTTTTTCAAGTTCCGCTCGCCGCAGTCATCGGGGTTCCGCTGTATGTCTGTGCATCGGGCGCCACGCCCTTGGCAGCAGTCGCGGTCCATAAGGGGCTATCCGCTGGAGCCGCCCTGACGTTCCTGCTTGCAGGACCGGCATCCAACATCACCACCTTCGGTGTGTTGTCTCAGTTGCACGGACGTGCACTGGCCGTTCGCTTCGGTGTCGTCCTGACCGTCGTAGCTGTGCTCATGGGCTGGTTCGTAGATGTGTTGGGCGTGAGTGTGCCGGTTTTGGCGCACCCGGGTGCTGTGGATGCGCATGTCCACGGATGGATGAATTGGCTCTGCCTGCTCGGTCTTCTGGGTGTAGGTACGGCCTCGCTTTTCCGGGTGGGGGTACGGGGCGTGGTGCAGCAGATACTGAGTCCCGTGCATGCACACTGAGCCCATTAGATGACCCATTCCATGGCACATCGGTCTAGCCCTCGAGTACCGCCTTGGCGTCCTCTGCGCGTACCTTGCCAACCTCCACCAACTCTCGAATACAGCGTTCCATCGAGATCATGCCTTCGGACATGCCCGTCTGAATGACCGAGACCAGTTGCGGCGTCTTGCCATCTCGAATCAGAGCCGACGGCCATAAATAACAAAGATGGTTATATACTGGTATCAAGGAGGCGCCATGAACCTATCACTGACCGACGATCTCGAGGCCTGGATCGAGGAGCGTGTGAAGTCTGGGCTCTACCGTTCATCTAGTGAAGTAGTGCGTGAAGCGCTCCGACTACTGAAAGAGCGTGAGGAGTTGAAGGAGCTTCGCCGGCAAGAGCTCCGCGCGCTTATCCGACATGGCGTTGATGACCTCGATTCGGGAAGGGCCCAGTTGCTGGACGACGATTTGGTTCGGGAGTTGAAAGCGACCGGCCGCCGTCTTCGGGGTGGCTCAGCGTGACATTGAAAGTGGTCGTGTCCAAGGCTGCATCGGAAGACCTGATTGCTGCCTGGTTGTACATCGCGGAATAGAATCTCGAAGCTGCGGACGCGTTTATGGATCGGGTGGCTTCGATTGGCCAAAAGCTCTCGCAATGGCGGGATTTAGGCAAGGCGCGCCCTGAACTTCGGCACGACCTTCGTTCGTTTCCGACGGACAACTACCTTGTGTACTACCGCGAACGAAACGAAGTGATTGAGATCGTTCGGGTGCTCCATGGCCGTAGGGATGTGGACGCCATTTTCTGATGGGGGTGCTTGCACACGCTCTGGGACGTCCCCCTGACACCGCAGTGCGCTCCGACCACCACCAGCCTCAAAGAGCACGACAACGTCTCGAACCGGGCACCAGCGAAAACACCACTCTCAGGCGAAAGTTCTAGGAAACGCACCCAGAATATCTAGCTGGGAAGCCTGATCTCCCCGTTCGCCCAACGGAAGGCGACTGCCAGAGGCTTTGCAAAAGTAGGAAATTCTTGTTCGATGGGCGACATCGCTGGAGAGCTGGCCGAGGACTCCCGCACCCTGTTCCTCTCGCAGCCTTCTCGGGTCTTTGCCTCCAAGAAGCCTCGTCGTTCAACGCCAAAACGCCCTCAACGATGATGTCCCTGGGCCTTAGTCCATGCGACCCAGCTTCCGCTTTAGGACCCTCGATGGCCGGCCGGACTACCGCGCCTTGCTGGACTTCGGCGGACAGGTCCGTTTGTTTGGCGCTCCCATGGGTTGCGACGGGTCCAGCGGATCAGACGGAACATCCTGCTTCTTCCCGCTTCTCGACGTTACTTCCAGGTCCGCAGCGAGCTGGCCGGCATGTCCCAGTGCCCGAGCTGCACCCCGTCTTGCCACAGCCACCAGCCGTCGTGGTCGCCCAGTTCGATATGAAAGTCTTGGGCCGGCATATAGCCTTCGCCCACCAATACGAAGGTTTGTTCGCCTTTGGTGGCCACGTCGAGGAGGAGGATGGCGTGACCGGGGAAGCCGGGCTGCACCATGACATCGCCGGGGTCGGGATGGCGGTCGGGAACGGTATCGCGTTCGGCCAGGGACGCAGTTCCGGCCCACATGAACAGGTCGGTGAGGTAGCGGTCCCAGCTTGCGGGGTCGGCGGACTTCCACTTGAGGCTGTTACCCACCGCATAAGCGCGCTCGCCGTCCCGGTACCGGGCCCAGGGCATCGGGTCGCCAGAGGTGGCGTGAAAGACGACCTCTAGGCCCTCATCTCGGAGGTACTCGGCGCGGAGTCGGAGTGCAGAGTCCGCGCATTGCTGTAGATCTCCCTTGACGAGCGGCAGCTCAATGACCCGCGCCCGGTGGGCAACTGCGCGACCGTCGTGGGTGCGCACGGGCTCGAGTGGGCCGCGGAGTTTGAGCTGCTGGAGTCGGACGCCGAAGCGGTCCGGGGTGACGCGGGTGGCGCCGACTGGCGGAGGGAAAGCGTCGAACACGGTGGTTCCAGAAGGCTTGTCTTCACCGGGGAATCGTTGGTTGGAGAGGGCTTGTTTTGCCGTTGGAGCGTCTGGTGGGTCGGCTAGGCTGCTCTGGATCGTACAAGCGAAGATACTGAGTAGGAGCATGCGCCCTCCCGGGTCGTTGCAGTGTATAGACCGCAGGCGAATCATGCAGGTGTTCTAAGATTCAACAGGAGAACCTAAGTGACTTCTGCGAGAAAATAGAGGAACGGTCCTTCGGACACTTGGGTACGAGTACGGCGATGACGCATCCTGTTTTGTGCGCAAAAGCACAAAATTGTAGAATGGTTGACTGACTAGTTATAGAGGGTTTAGTTGGCTGCATGAATAGGTGTCGCCACAGCTCATTGTTGTCCATTGCACTCTTTCTTTTTCCAACGAGTGCTCGGGCTCAGTTTGTCATCGACTACGAGGGGGACCGGTTCTGCAGTCAGCAGTCAGAAGTCAGCCTCATCGATGCAGCGAGCTGGACCGGAACCGTCCCTGATTGTTACCTCCAGTTGGTAGAAACGGTCGAATATAGGGGTGCAGCTTGGTACAATGTGACGTTTGATCCGTCCCAATTCGTAACGATCCAGACTCGGTTTCAACTGGAGGCCAGCGGAGGTACCTACATCAATGGCTATGAGGGTTTCGTGTTTGTGCTGCAGTCTCAGGGGGCGAGCGCAATCGGCTCGGCGACTCCAGGAATTGGCTATGAGGGCATCACGCCGTCTGTCGGTATCGAATTTGATACGTACGAAGACGGGTTCGATCCCTCTGACAATCACATCGGCGTGAATGTGAATGGGGATTCAAACAGTACCCTCACCATTGCCTCTCCCATCGACATCAACAACGGCTCGGTCTACTTTGTGTGGATCGACTTTCAGGTGGTGGCCCAGACGGTCGAGATCTTCGTCTCCGCGGCGAACAGTAAGCCAGCGTCACCCACGCTAACTCAAGTGAACATCGACCTCACCGCGCTGGGGGCCAGTGTCTACGCGGGATTCACTGCAGCCTCCGGTTCATATGGCGGCTTTGGAACCGGCAATAATCACACGGTTCGCAGCTGGTACCTCGAGGGCCTGAGTGATTCAGACGGTGATGGTGTTTTCGACAGCGTGGATGTCTGCCCAGGGTTCGACGACGCCTTGGACAGCGACGGCGACGGTGTGCCCGACGGCTGTGACGTCTGCGTGGGCGACGATGCTTCCGACGACACGGACGGTGATGGTACCTGTGACGACCTCGACCCATGCCCGGATCTGGCGAGCGAGCTGGATTCGGACGGTGATGGGTTCATCGCCTGCTACGATTGCGATGACAATGTTGGCACGGTGTTCCCCGGCGCCATCGAAGGCACCGCGGACGGCATTGACCAGGATTGCGACGGCTACGAGTCTTGCTATACGGATGTAGACGGCGACGGCTGGGGCGTTCCCATTTTGGTCTTGGTTCCCAGCCTGGACTGTTCCGCGCTCCCGGGTTCCGCTGACAACGCGCTCGACTGTGATGACCGCAACCAATATGTAAACCCCGGTGCTACCGAGATCCCAGGTGACGCGGTGGACGAAGACTGCGACGGCGTAGCTCTCGGCGGCACCGGAACGACGACAGGTACGACCCCGGGAATCGACTCGGCATCCACCGACACCGCAATCGCTGATACGGGCGACGCACTGCCACAGACGCCGTCTGACCCCAACAGCACACGCACCTGGGCGCCCGCCGATATCGTGCCGAATAATAACGTTATCGACGCCTCTGGCTGTGCCTGCCAAAGCTCGCCCGTCGGATGGGGTGGCTGTCCGTTGTTGGTGCTGGGGCTGTTACTCCGTCGTCGGAACGACGCTTAGGACTTGGGTATGACCACGGGGCTCACGGCGAAGCGCGTCTGACCGGCAGCCTCCTCACCCTTATCGCAAGCGTTCATGCCGCGGGTGGCCAGCTCGTCGACATGCTCATTACCCGGCTCGCCTTGATGGCCACGCACCCAGGTCCACAGCACCTGATGTTGGGACTGCAGCCGGTCGATCTCTTGGACCAGATCGGGATTCGAGATGGGCTCGCCGTCGAACTTGCGCCAGCCATTTCGCTTCCAGCTCTCCAGCCACTTTGTCGCCGTGTCCTTTAGGTACTTGCTGTCGGTGCGGATCTCGATGGACTGACCCTGGCCCTTAATGGTCCGCAGCACCTCGATGGCGGCCAACATCTCCATCCGGTTGTTGGTGGTGTCGCGCTCGCCGCCCCAACGCTCTAAAGCCGCTCCGGACCTTGTGTCGATAAGCAACAGGCCCCAGCCGCCGATACCGCCGCGACAACCACCGTCGGTGTAGGCCACGGTTCGCATGGTGGTGGGCGCGACGGGTTGAACCAGGGTTTCCTTGGACGACTTCGCCGCACCTTCGGGCGGAGGTGGCAGCATCTTTCGGGCCGCCTGGGCGATGGCTCTTACCGCTTTGAACTCGGCCTCGTTGGACTTTCGCAGGGTCCAGGTCAGCTTCAGCCGCTGGTCCTCGGCGGACAGCTGCTTGACCAGATCGAGGTGCTTGATACCGCCCTTCTTGTCCCAGTCTCGGTCGCGCCACGACGACATCCAGTCGCGGCCCACGCTGGCTAAGGTCTCGTTGGAGGTCTGGATGGCCACCTCGGTCCCCTCGGGCAATGCCTTTAATCCCTCGATCGCAGCCGCCATCGCGCCCCGGTAGGCGCTGCCTTCGGTGAACGTGCCCGATGCCGAAAGTTCGTCTGAGGACCAGGCCCAGCCTACGTTTCCGAGATACGCCGACGACGATACGAACAGCACTTTGGCCATGGGACTCTCGGGTGAGGGGAGGGTGGTTTAGGTCGGTTGGGGCGGGAGTTCAAGGACGGGGTGCGACTCTTGCACGGCCCACCATTGGCGGATCATACGCTGTCACTCGACCGAACTGCTGCATTTTCGCGGTTCTACACGCCTCTGTGCATCCTAGCGCTAGGGTTCTTTGTCGATTCGGTAGACGATACCCGCCGAGGCTTCATACAGTGAAGGTAGGAGGAAGCAGGCATGTTTGGAACGAGAATCATGGTGATGCTGATGCTCGCGTCGGGATGCGGCAACGAGGGTGGATTAGAATTGCTGATGGGGGATGGCGGGCTTCGGTCTGCGGACACCAGCCTGGCCAACTGCACCATCACTGCGACCGCCGAGAGTGGCGGCCATCTACAGTATGTCGACACTTTCTTTTACGACGCCAACGGCCACCAGACCCTTCGCGCGTACGACGCAGATGGCGATGGTGCGCCCGAGTTGCACTTCGACCACACCTTTTCCGGAGATCAAATCATCCAGATCGACGGGGATGTGGACAATCGGTACACCAACGTCAACTGGCTCGAGACCTTCGCCTACGATGGCAACCTGCTCGTCGAGTACGTCGCCGATACTACGCTCACCGACGGCGACGCCATCGACCTTTCGGACTACACCGACACGTTGATTTGGTCGGATAGTCAGCTGGTCGAGCGTCAATCGGATTACGGTTCAGATGGCGGCGTCGACATCACCTGGACGTTTGATTGGGCCCAAGACGGCTTGTCCAACCAGGCCACCAATGACCAGGATGCTTGGGCGCAAGATCGTACTTGGGACAGTGATGGTCAGCTGCTGAGCTACGCGGTGGCCCCGGACGCCAACTTCGTCCAGCGGTTCGCCAACTACACCTATGGGGCGCTACATCAGCCCACGTTGGTGGAGTCCGGTGTTGATGGACCCCCGACGCCTCCCCTGGTCTACGACTACCATTGCTCATAGGTTTCGGCCGCACCCCAGGTCGAGACCAAGAGGACGCCCACCATTACACCCACGCCTACCGGCTGGCCCC
>JAACDH010000504.1 GCA_009936995.1 Rhodobacterales bacterium | reverse complement strand
CTACTCACCTTAGGTTGGCTGGACTGGCTATGGTGGCGGATCTACGGGCGATCTTGAAGCACCTCCCTGGGTTCTACTGGGACCGCCGGCCCAGGGGCCCAACGGGCTCTTCTACACCACAACCGCGCTTCGTAAGTCTCCGTGTTGTCGCCTACCCAGAGCCCGAAGCCCTGCCAGCGGTCATGAAGCTGGTTGAGTCGGATGAAAACTGCACCGTGAAGAGGAACGTCTCGGCGGTACTCGGCGGCCTGGCAGACCGAGGAACGGTCTGGACCCATTTCCATCAGCATCTGTTCACCGGCACACCCTGTGAGCGCCTAGCGGCGATGTCGGCCCTGGCACACTGTCCAGAGTGCGACGAACAGGTCGCTTCCTCCCTTGTCCAGATCCTCACCGATCCGTCCTCGTCGCTTGAGCTCAAAGAAGGCGCTGCGGGCGCGTTCGTCACCACGGCAGATGCGACGTTGACGCTGGAGGGCAGCACGGGCAACGAGAATCGAGGTGAGGCCCTGTTGGTGGCCGATGTGAACTGAGATAGCCAGGACGACCTGGTGGTGAGCGCACCAGGAACCTTCGGCTCGTTGGGTGAGGTGCAGATCTTCCTGGGGCCGATCGCTGCGGCATTCCTGCCCGCCGCGCCCGATCTGATCATTCAGGGGGCCGTTGGAGGCGACCGCTTGGGGCAAAGCATCGCATTATCTGACGATCCGACCGGAGACTCGTGCGCGGGCCTCGTGGTGGGGGCAACGAAGACGGGACCCAGCTGGAACAGGGGCTCGGTCTACCTGCTGGACCTCAACACCCCTACCTTCCCGGGCCCGGGCACGGTGCTTGGGGTCTCGGGATCCTGGGTGACGTTCAATGGCATCAACCTAGGAAAGCTCCGCACGACCGTGGCCACCGGAGACTGGAACGGAGATGGTTCGCTGGACCTGTTCATGGGTGCGCCGCTGTACTACGATGGCATTCAGGATGTCGTGCTCGGGGCCCCGAGCACCGACCAATCGGCGGGACTCGGTAGTGGCTTTGCGGGTCGGGCGCGGCCTATCTGCTCTACGGAAGTGGGCTCGGACTGCCTCTAGAGGGCGGGCTGCAGGGTGCGAGCTCGGCCACCTTCTTCGGGACCGGCAATCACGACAATCTGGGCAGCGCCATCCTCGGCATCGGAGACGTGAACGGAGATGGTGTGGACGATATGGCGATCAGCGCGCTAGGGTTCGATAACCCCGCGAACAACAACGGGGGGTGTACCTCTTGTATGGGGCGCGATAGCCCACGGTGGTGCAGCTGGCCGTGGCGGAACAGGCCGTAGCAACACGCCTGCTACCCGAGACGCCTGAAGCGCGGTATACCGGATCGGGAAATGCGCGATTGCCTCTTGTCTCCAACCGTCGTGGCCTTCATCGGGCGGCCGTACCTGGGCGGCTGTGACGGGGCCAACTTCTCTGGCCGTCAGGGGCGGGCTAGATGCCAACGCGGGGGACTGAAAACGCTAGTGCACTCCCGTCACCGACGTTCAGCCAGAACCGCATTAGATTGACCCTAAATTACCTGTAGACCTCTCCACAGCAGTACTCGCTAAGGACCCACCCATGACGGCCACACATCCCACTTCGCTCCTGTACATCTTGCTCGCGCTGGGAGGTCTCGTGGCGTGCGATGGCGGCGAGGTCGTCCTCGACGACGACGGTATTCCAGCAGCCGCCCCCGACGTATGTGAGGGCTGTAACGCCTGCGAGATCGCCTATCTCCCCAGCGATGAGCGCCAGCACGTCGATGGAGGCGTCGTCTACCCAGACACGCCACCGGCCAGTGGAAACCACGACCCATGCTGGGCCGAGTGGGGCGCGCACACCACCGCACTCGAAGACGAGAACTGGGTGCACAACCTGGAGCATGGTGGCGTGGTCTTCTTGTACAACTGCCCCGAGGGATGCGACACCGAGGTCAACGAGCTGACCGCGTTCGCCGCCACGCTCCCCGAGAACACCTGGATTGTCACGCCCTACAGCGAGATGGAGCGCTCGTTCGCTGCGGTCGCCTGGAACTACCGCACCACAACAGACTGCCTAGACGTGGACTCGTGGCAGGCGTTCTACGACTTCTTCGCAGACAATGCACCGGAATCTGTGACGTCGATGCCGTCTGCGTCCTGCTTGGAGTAGATGCGGCCCTGGCCGTTCTGATGCTGGAGCTTCGCTAAACCCGCCCCAGTACCCTGCGGGTTACAGCGTGCAACCTTCTGAATCTCGCTGACCAGGACCCTCCGTGAACCCCATCGACGCCGACGCCAATCCAAGCGGTTTTGCAGGTTTCGACCTCTCTCCCGAGCTGCTCTCCGCGGTAGACGCCCTGGGGTTTACCGCGCCCACGCCCATCCAGGCCGCAGCGATTCCGGTGGCGCTTTCGGGTCGGGACATGATCGGCCGGGCGCGCACAGGCTCCGGCAAGACCCTCGCGTTTGGTCTTCCGCTGCTGCAGCGCATCACCAACGACTGCATTCCGCCCCAGGCCTTGGTCATCGCGCCCACCCGAGAGCTGGCCCTCCAGGTCACACAGGCGCTCAAGTCGGTGGCGAAGAATCTGTCGATTCGACTGCTGACCATCTACGGCGGCACCCCGTATGCATCTCAACTCAAGGCGCTCTCCAAGGGGGGGGGCGTGGTGGTGGGTACACCCGGGCGCCTCCGCGACCTGTTCGAGCGCGGCGCGCTAGACCTCTCCCAGGTGCAGACGCTGGTCCTCGACGAGGCGGATGAGATGCTGAATATGGGCTTCATCGACGACGTGGAGATGCTGCTGGGCGCCACCGCAACGTCCCGCCAGGTGCTGTTGTTCTCGGCGAGCATGCCTGCGCCCATGCGCCAGATCGCCGACAAGTACCTACGCGACCCGGTCGAGGTCCAGGTAGAGGACCAGGCGCTCACTGTTCACCACATCGAGCAGCAGTGGATGCGGGTGCCGGCCAGCCACAAGCTCGAGACGTTGCATTGTATCTTGGCCACTCAAGAGTCAGGGATGGCCTTGGTTTTTGCCAGTACTCGCATCGGCTGTGTGGAAGTGTCGGATGGGTTGAACGCGCGCGGGATGAAGGTAGACCGTCTTCATGGTGGACTGGCACAGAATCTGCGCGAGCGGGTGCTGAAGAAGGTTCGTTCGGGCGGCGTTCAGGTGCTGGTGGCCACAGATGTCGCGGCCCGCGGCATCGATGTGCAGCAGATCGGGTTGGTGGTCAACTACGACATCCCCGAGAGCCACGAGCGCTACGTTCACCGCATTGGTCGCACCGCTCGCGCCGGTCGCTCCGGGGTGGCAATTACCCTGGTTACGCCAAAACAAAAGCGGCGCCTTCGCGAGATGGCTCAGGCCCTCGACACCGACATCGCGCAAGCCGAGATCCCCACCAATGGCGCCATGCTACGGGCTCGACGCGCTGGTTTGCAAGATGACGTCAAGCAGGCGGTGAGCAGCGACCTCACTCACGCTCACGCCCTGGTGGCCAAGCTTACCGAGTCCGGTACCCGCGCCGAAGACGTGGCCGCCGCCGCTCTCCAAGTGCTGGCTGACCTCCGGAGTGTCTCCCTCGATACTTCTGAAGACGACGTTCTGCCCGAGTGGGTGCGCCCCATTCGGGTGGGCCCCTTCGACAGCCGGCCTCCTGAGAACATCAACGAGGTCGAGCTGTACTTGTCGGTGGGTAAACGCCGAAAAGCAAACCCCAAGGGGATTGTTACCGCGCTGATTCAAGAGGCCGGCGTGGCAGCCGTTCGCATCGGACGCATTCGCATCGACGACCACCGCACCTTCGTGGGCATGCCGCGGGCGTTGGCGGAAGAGGTGGTGGCCAACCGCGATACGCTAAGAGTAGACGACCGAGACGTGGCAATCAAGCTGCGGACGCGGGGATCGGTTGAGGGCGCCGAAAAATGATCGCGATGTGGGGCGGGCGCCCTTCATCTGCATAAACGCCTAACTCAGACGAACGCCGACAACCGCAGTAAGTTGGGGTGCTGGCGTCTACGGGTCGTGTCGAGGCGCTACGGTGTTGTCAGCCGACTACTTCTTCTTCTTCTTTTTCTGCTTGACGGCGCGGGCGGCAGCAGCGCCGCCGGCAGCAGAAGCTCCGCCTGCGGAAGCAGTGCCGGCGGCAGCAGCAGTGCCGCGGGCGGCAGCAGCGCCGGCGGCGGAAGCAGTGCCGCGGGCGGCAGCAGCACCGGCGGCGGCGGCAAAGCCGCCACGGGCGGCAGCAGGGAGGGCGCGGACGGCAGCAGGGCCACCGCCGCGGGCAGTAACAGCGGGGCCGCCGCCGCGGGTAGCAACAACTGGGCCTCCGCCGCCTCCGCCTCCGCCGTCATCAACGGTCTTGGCGACCCTGATGAACTCTGTGGACAGATTTCCGCCGAGTGCAGAGACACTGGAGATGATAACAAGCCCCAATAGCGCAATTAACAAGCCGTATTCGACCGCAGTTGCCCCGTTTTTATCTTTGAAAAATCGGCGTAGCATGGCTTCCCCCCCCGGTGTGTGTCATTGATATTACACGACATTTTGTCGATGAGCAAGCGAGGATCGATCATTTACGGGGTCGCATGCAGTCAGGAACAGGTGATCGTCTAAGGCGATAATCAAGTTTTTACGGTCATCTCGGAGCCTGGCTAAGCGCACTCGAAGGGCGTCAAGGTCATCCCATGAGGTAGAATACGTGGGTGTGCGAACGATCCGCCCGGGCGGGTTCCTCCAAGCCACCCAAGGACTCCATCATGCCTATGACGCGCTATCTCATCCCTGTCTCCTTTCTAATGCTCGGCTGTGGCGGTGACCTAGGAGAGGTCCATGCGCACGACTCGGGCAGCACAAGTGCGTCGAGCACAGGCACCTCCGCGACGACAGGCACCCCAACGGGCACCGCCTCCGGCACCGGCTGCACCAGCTGGCTGGTCACCTATGACCTGACCGGAAGTCAGCTACACATCGACGCTCTCATCGACTTCGATATCTTCTTGAGCGAGCCATATACCCTTGATGATCACATGGGCCCTGGCACGATCACCCTTCGCTTCGCCGACAATGGCGGCGAAGCGGGCGAGGGCGACATCACCATCGTGGACTACCAGATGACCCAGAACTTCGTCACAGGCAACGCCCTCGCCACGGTCACCACCGAGCTTGAGAATACGGCCGAGGATGCCTGCGGTTTAACCGTGGGCAACCTCGCGGGTACCGTGGCGAGTTGGACCAACGCGGCCATTGACTCGAACTGCCAGACCGGTCAAATCAGCTGCAGCGGCTCCTTCTGCGGCAGCGGCGGCTCTCCTGCCTCCGACAGCCCCGTGGTCATCGATAACGAGTGCGCTCCGCTGCCCATCTCGGACTTCGTGTTCGCTGCCGACCTGTCCACGTTCGACATGCCTGTGACCACCATAGCCAGCGACGCGAGCCAAGCCACCTCCCTACGGTACGTGGGCGCTGTCGTGGAGACGGTCCAAGATGTCAACACCCCGAGCTGCTACTGCGAGTAGCCGGCTCAACGCGTCACAAGCTCAGAATGTGCCGCTGACGTTTCCTAAACCCAGCCGCACTTGACGATGCTCACGGCCTCTGCCCACGGCGCTCGTGGTCACGCCGGCGAGCGTCACCACCGCTCCGGTGATGAGCAAGGCGCTCCCAGTAAAAGCACCAACCAACGGCGCCGCCATACACTCCTGATAGCAGTCCTTCGACATCCAAGCCATCACGCCCATACCTGTCGGGATCGCCACCGCCATGGTCCCCAGGCCGGTATAGGTGGTCACTTGGCCGCGCTTTCGAATCACCGCCCCAGACAAGCGGTTGTCGTATGGGTCCATCGAAGAGTTCGACAGAGACTCGCTAATCACCAAGTTTGTTTTTTCAAGCACTGGGAATTCTGGGACGGTCGCCTCGGTCTCTGGAGGAGTGCGAGGCTCTGACGCGGGTATCTCTTGACTAAGGGCGACCGACGCGGCCAACACCATTACTGCCAACATGGAATCTCCAGGGTTGCCATCTGAGGATGCATGGAGCGTACCAGGACAGAAACCAAGGTTGGACTGTGTTTAGGGGTGGCAACCTAAACGAGGCCACGACAGTTCTGTCGCATCCTAGTTCAGGAGTTCGTGTGCCTCGTCTAGGGTGGCGGCGGACGTCGTGATGGTGGGTACGTTTCCGTTACAGGGCACGTTGACTGGTCTATTCGGTTCGAAGTACGTGTTCGGGTTCCCGAATGAACCGTTCTGCAGCTGCCACATTGCCCCCTCTGGGACGCCGGGATCCGAAACCAATCCGGTCAGCGAGTTCTTGTCCAGCGTGACGTCGCATTATGCCTGGTTGGCGCTGGGCTCGAGAGCCAGTCGCCTACGCTCACCACCACAAATGAGAGGGAGCAATTGGTAAATCCAACCACAACAATAAACGTGGTGCCCGGTTCATCCACGGGAGGCCCTTCGAACGGGACGATAACGCCTCCGGTGACATGGGTCGCCATGTACGCCGTGTCTTCGCCTCGGGAGGCCTACCTGCGGGTTCACGACCCGGCGTCCCACGAACCGGAGACGCTTCCTCGGGCGCAGACTCGATCAGGGTGTCGCTAGAGCGATCGTTGACTTGATTCCAATCGACTGGAGCGTGGTCTTCGAGCACTTGTTCGGCGTCGCATGCCGTCATGAAAACGATGGAAATGAAGGCAATTTGGCGCATGATGTCGCCTGGTAGTTGAGGAGTTAGAGGCCTCCCCTCATTTGGGATCTCACGCGTAGCTCATATCGCGGTCTAGATGCCCTGTACCACTCACGAAGGTGCGCGCCAGGGAAGTGAATGGACGAAAGCACCTAAGGAGATCCGTCAGGAGAGGGTGCAGAATCAGCGCTTGTGTACGAAGACGTCAACGACCTCTGCACCTCACGCGACGACCCGCGCCTAGGGCGAAGCAGCTAGTCCGCCGAGACGCCGTTCCAGGCGCCTCGAATTTGCTTTGCCAGAACCGTCACGTCGGCGTCGCAGACACCTAGGCCCCATCGGCGCGCCGTCCCGTCCCACGACCCGCTAAACAGCACATCTCCGACAATAATCACGTCGGAGATTAATCGTTCGTGGGCCTGAGCGCGTGCGACCTCGCGCCCGTCGGCGTCGAGGACCACTACCCAGCCGTCGTCGTTACCCATTGCGATCCAATCGTCTGACGCGTGTAAGGCGGTGAGTCGACTACGGCCTACCCACCGCCACAATTCTTCACCATCCGTTGAGAAGGAGACGACATCTGTGCCTTGGGTGGCGATGATGTGACCGCGACTGGTGGCCATGTCTCCCGTAGGTTTGGGGAGCGTGAAGCCCGCGGTGAGTTGGTCGCCATCGATGCGCGATATCAGGCCGTCCTCGTCCGACACCCAAGTGGGCGTGCCCGAGGTGATGGCGATTGGAGGGGCGTCGGTCACGTAGCTTTTCACGTCGGTGCCGATGACGTGGACTGAGTTTTGAAAAGACAGAACCGCTACGCCATTGGACACGGAGCGCATGATTCGAGGCGTGTGTTTAAACGCGGTATCTTCTGGCTTGCCCAAATGCGACGCCCGGCGAACCCCCCCGTAGCCATAAGAATAGAGCACCGATGAATCATCAAAAAAGGCGCCGCTCACCACGCCGATACCCTTCTCCAGCCTAGGAAAGATCGCGGCTTGCCCGGTTAGCACTTCCCAGGTGAGTAGCGCTTCGTTGGCGCCCGCCGTAAACAGGTAATGGCCGGATGGTGAGGCGCTTAAGAAGCGGAGTCCGCCGTCCGTTCGTCGGTCGAACTCCGTGGGCCGCAGATCGCCCGGGATGGCGTAGGCGCGAATTTTGTCGCCGTGGAGAAATAGCGTGGCGTCTTCGAAGGTCGCTCGATCTACGCGGCTGGGTAGTTTAGCGAGGAAGGCGCGGTTACGCACCGACCAGATGGCCGCGTTGCCCCGTTCACCGACCACGACCAACCGGTCGTCGGGTAGCTCCAGTAGCTGGCTGACGCCTTCGACGGTGGAGGATGTCGTCGTCCACTTATCATCTTCCAACGTCAACAAGTCGCCTTGGAAGGTGCCCACAACGGGGCCGTCGAGCCAGAGGACACGGCTTGGACTGCCTGGGATAGGCTGCGGAGGACTGGGGTGCTCGAAGCTGCCGAGAATGAGTTGGCTGTCGTGGCAGCCGGCCACGAGGTGGTCATCGGAGAGGTAGGCCGTCTCGATGCGATCGCAAAGGTACTGCGTCCAGGTGATTATTCCGGTACTTAGGTCCACCCGCCCGACCCGGGTTCCGTCGGTGACCCCAGGAACCGGACCCGAGATGAGCCGATAGTAGCCGTGTTCAGTCGTCACAGCTCGGCGCTCCTCGCCGTACCAGACTTCGAGGACCTGAGAATTTCGGATGAGCAATTGTCCGTCTTTGTAAACACGTCCGGCCCGGTAGTTACTGACATAGTGTTTCCCGAGCGAGGGGACTGGCGCCGGCGTTCGCCACAAGATGCGTCCGCGGCTGTCGTACCGGGAGACCTCGCTGGTGATCGTGCACACCAAGTCGCCGCCATGGCCGGTGTAGGGCTGCTCGCAGGGCTTCGCCTGCGCCGCCAGAAACGGCGTGCGAGGCGTACCGTACCAGGTCATTAGCACGCCGCGTGCGAGCGAACTTTCGGCGATTTCTAGGCTTTTAATTGCTAATAATTCTGCCTCGGAGCGAGCGCCTCGGGTGGCCAAAGTGGAGGCCTGTTGCCGAAGGGCGACGGCCAGGTTTGCGTCGGCTTCGACGCGTGCGAGTTCACTTCGTTGCTCGGCCAGAACCGCCCGGTCTCGTTCCTCGCGTTGGTTTTGAAAGGCGACGGCCACCACGAGTGCGAGGATCAGACCCGAGAGCATCGCTACCGCGATTGGCGCTTGGTAGATATGGATAAACCTACGTAATACCTCGGTTGAGGTGTAGGTATGCGCGGACACTCGTCGTCCGTCTAACCAACGCTCGAGATCGCCGGCGAGGGCCTCGGCGGTTTGGTAGCGATCGTCGGCGAGGGCTTGCGTGCACTTGCGGGCGATGGTCTCGAGCTCCGGCACTTCCGTCGACTCTACCCGGAGGATCTCCGACAGAACTTGGCCTAGACTGAATACATCGGCCCGGCCGTCGACCTGGCGTCCGGCCTCTTGTTCGGGGCTCTGGAAGCCAAGAGTACCGACGTACTCGCCTTCTTTACTCGCGGGGTCTTGAGCGATTCCCCAGTCGAGGAGCCAGACTTCGCCGAACTCACCGATCGATATATTGGCAGGTTTTAGATCTCGATGCACGATCTGGTGGCTGTGGGCATAGCCTACGGCTCGGACGATTAGGACCAGGGCACGGACCAGGGTGTTGACGTTGTCGAGCCGCTTGTGCAGGCGCTCTTCGAGGCTCTCTCCCACCAGGATGGGCATGGTGTAGTAGGTGCCGAGCTCGTCCTGGCCCACGTCGTAGACGGGCACGATGCTGGGGTGAACCAGCTGTGCGGTGATGCTGGCTTCGCGCATCAAGCGGTGGCGTAGTGCGTCGCTCAGATCTGAATGAGGTCGTTTGAGCGCGACGTTTCGTCCGAGCCAGGCGTCGTTCGCGGCCTGAACTACACCCATTCCACCGCGGCCCAGCTCTCCGCCCAGTGCGTATCGCTCCGTCGCCGGAGTCGGTGGAACTTCTTCGGTCACGTGGGCGTGGGTCCAGGCGGCCACGCTGCCGTAATAGGGTTCGTCTGGCGCGTCCTCTCCCATTAGGTCTCGTCGATTAGCTCGTCTTGGGGGCCTAAGACCAGCTCTAGGAGCCCAGAGCCGTCGGCCCGGATGAGATTGGAGCGGATGCTGTGCTGGCGTAATTTCTGGCGCAGGCGAAGCAGCAGCATGTCCCAACGCCGGCGAAGCACATCTCGTCGGGACTCGTCCCAGAGTTGGGCTGCGAGGACCTCCCAGTTCACGGCGCAACCGATGCAGGCTAGCTCGCTAATTAGTCGTGCTCCGCGACCGGTAATCACCACCACGGGCTCGCCGTCACGGAGCAGGTGGATTGTGTCGAAGCGATTGACAATCCGCAGCGCTCGCGAGTAGTTGACGTCTTGTATAGTGGCTTGCGAGTTTCGGTTTCGCTCTTCGACCGCCACAAAGGAAACGCCATCAACCGTCCATTGATCTCCGGAGACAAGTACTTCGGCGTTGGTATGCGTACCGCGCATCCAGGAGGCGCCTGTGGGCCACACATGACAGGCCGCTGCCGAGTGCCAACCCGCGACCATTCGGGGCCGAGAACCTCCGTACAGGGCGGTAACACCGGAGAGTACCTGACGTGCTACACCGCTCGCTTGGAGGGCCAACAGGGAGTCGGGCACCTCTAGATGCACGACGGTTAAGTCGATTCCGCTCGCGAAGGAGATGCACTGGCCTTCCCGAAGAACGAGGTCCGAGAGCGGCTTACCGTGGATTCCGAATCGTCCCCGAAGTGCAAGGAGCCGAAGGTCACGCCCTCGCAAGCTCACCATGGCGTGGGCTTCGCTGATGCGTCCGTCGTTCAGCTGCAGGGTCGCGGTCCACAATCGACCGATCATGGCGCCGTGTCCGAGCGCGTGGACCTCGCCATTGGGCAGCTTGAAGTGAACGGTGGCGTGCAAGGCGGCGTTTGCCGTGGTGTATAGTTTCCGTTGTGGGAGCTGTGTCAGTACAGTCCGTGGCGGGTTTGATGCCACTTGATTGTTGGCTCTGTGGTAATGATTCCATAAAAAATGGAGAAAGTCCAATTCGTTTCGCCTTGCGTACGTCACACGAAAACGGGCGATTACGGATACGGCATACGGCCATGGTGGTTCATCCGAGAGGGGTTGATGAATCGACCGTCGGACTCAGCGTAGGCGAGACCAAAGCGGGTGCGACAGCCAAAGCGCCATGAAGGTGAGGGCGGGCCCGCGCTTCTTTTTTGACCATAAGAACTTGAACTGGCCTTTGAGGAAAGGACGATTCAAGAACGCATCCGCAACTTCCACGGACTCTCTCGTGTTCACACGCAGCAGTTCCTCTTTCGTGGAGCCGCCTCGGAATGTCCGCTCTTTTCGGGATTTCGCCCACTCCTCAGCGATTTTCTGCGCCTCGGACAAGAGGTCGGAATGGGGGACCACCCATTGGATCAGGCCCGCCTCTTTCGCCTGGGTGCCTGTGGGTTGCCAACCCTCGGGTCCGAGCATTCGCTTCGCTGATTCTTTGCCCATAATCCGCTCAAAATGGATGCTAGAACAGCCTTCTGCCGGTAGGCCAAGTCGAGAGAAGGGGGTCGAAAAGGTGGCCTTCTCCGAAGCGATGACGCCGTCACAGAGCGTTGCGGAGGTGACGCAGGCGCCGATTCCTGGTCCGTTTACGGCGACAAGAATGGGCTTCGGGAAGTTGATGAAGTCCTCGAAGAGGTGCTGGTTGTGGGCCACAATCATCGCATGGAGCTTGCGTGGATGACCGAGTTTCAGGCTAGAACCCAGGTTTACCCCCGCGCAGTAGTAGGGGTCTGCGCCGGTGAGGATGACCGCCTGGGTGTTGTTGTCGGCCGCAGCGTCGTGAAGGGCTGCATGAAGGGCCGCCATCATGCCCGCGGTCCAGCCGCTGAGTCGCGCGGGCATATTCATGGTGAGTGTGGTGACGCCGTTGAGCGTATTGGACAAAATGAGGTCAGCGTTGGTGCGCTTTGAGGTCACGGGGTCACCTGGCAGAGAGGATGCGTGGTTTTAACCCGATGGCCCCCTGAGTACGGGAAGTAAATTACTCACCTAAGTGCGAAATTGATTACCGATCAAGAAGTGTGATACTCAATCTACTAAAAGCATAGGTTTATACTTACGTTATAAATTCCATTTCAGTTTTCACCTGGCGAAGCCGCCTGTTTAATGGGAAAGTAGGTTCCGATCAGTGCCGATGAAAACGACGGTTTAGCGTTGATTCAAAGTTGGCACGGTGTCTGCATTGGCCCATACCGACATCCGGACGACTGGTTCGGTAACCGAAAAGGCGCCTCGGCGTTTCTT
>JAACDH010000077.1 GCA_009936995.1 Rhodobacterales bacterium | reverse complement strand
GGGCGTCGATGTGGCCGATCTACAGATTGTCGATGGCCCCAAGGGCAAGGTCATCGCTGCCCTGGTCTCCCAAGGCGGAGCGTCCACCCGCAGCCTGCTGGCCGAAGGCCTCGCCGCTGTCATCGCCGGCATCCCGTTCAAGAAGTCTATGGAGTGGGGCAACGGCGGCCTTCGCTGGGGACGCCCACTGCACTACATCAGCTGTATTCTCGATGGCCAACCCGTCTCGGGCGCGCTTCACGACGTGGCCTTCGGCAACCAGACGGTCGGCCACCGCCTCTCGGGCGAGCCGTTCACATTCTCCTGTGAAGACGATTGGCTCTCGGGCTTGCGAAGCCGCGACGTCGAGCCCGATCTCCGCGTCCGGGAGACCCAGATTCGATCGCTCCTTGAGCACGCCGCGAAGCGCGTCGACGGCGACGAGATCAACGATGACGGCTTGGTCGAAGAGGTCCTACACCTGGTCGAGAGCCCCACCTTGGTTCTGGGAACCTTCAACGATGACCTGCTCAACCTACCGCCCAAGCTGCTGGTTGAGAGCATGAAGAAGCACCAGCGATACTTCCCCATCTACAAATCGGGCAAGCTCAGCAACCACTTCGCGGTCATCTCCAACAATCCCCATGGCGACGAGGCCACCGTGGCCGACGGCAACGCCCGGGTGCTGCGTGCCCGATTCGACGACGCCCGCTTCTTCCTCGCCGAAGACAAGAAGAAGACGCTCGAACAACACGGCGCAGGGCTCACCAAGATGCGGTGGATTCGCGGCATGGGCTCCATGGCGTCCAAGCAGCAACGAATTTCGTCCCTCGCCAGCCAGTTTGCACCCACGTTGGGTGCCGACGCCAAGCTCTCCGCTCGCGCGGGCGTGCTTTGCAAGGCCGACCTGGTCTCGGCCATGGTCAACGAATTCCCAGGTCTTCAAGGCCATATGGGCACTTTGTATGCTCGCGACCAGGGCGAGGACGAGTCCGTCGCCTTGGCCGTCGAAGGGCACTATGCCCCCAGCGGAGGTCGCTCCCCCGTCGCCACCGAGCCTGTCAGCGTCACCTTGGCTGTCGCCGACCGCGTCGACACTTTGGCCTGTTGCTTTGGCATCGGCATGCGTCCCAAAGGCGGCGACCCACAAGGCCTGCGTCGCGCGGCACTTGGCATCGTCCGCACATTGGTCGAGAACAAGATCCGCGTCAACCTCGCCGACCTGTTCACCGTCGCCATCGACACCGCCCATGCCACCAGCTTGGGCGCCAACGATTACGAAGCGTGGACCAAAGCGCGCGGAACAGACGCCACAGCGCAAGGCAGAGATGCGCTGGTCGCCGAGCTGATCACCTTCGCAAGCACCCGGTTCAAGGCGTGGTCCGTGGCTCAAGGCGCCACGCCAGATCAGGTCGACGCCGTCCTGGCCGTCAGCGTGCTCGACCCCCTCGCTCTACATCACAAGGTGACCGCGCTCAAGGCGCTGTCGGGTCACCCCAATCTGGTCGAGTTCCTCGATCTACACAAACGGGTCCAGAACGTCACCAAGGGCCAGTCCTACCCGCCCCCCACCACCGAACAGTTCACCGATCCCAACGAGACGGCGGGCCACGCAGGTATTCTACGGGGCGAGGGGAGTCTGTCTGACGTCGACACCACCCTCGATTACGGCACCGCCATGGGCTCGATCCTCGAACTCCAGCAGCCCATCGCCGACTTGTTTGTGTCCGTGATGGTGAACGACAAAGACCCGGCCGTTAAGGCCGTACGCGTCGGACTCTTGCTTCGTGTCTCTGCGGCATTCCGCGAGCTCGCTGACTTCTCTCGAATCTCCACCCGATAGCTGGGAGCCCCCATGAACGGAACTTGGATTCACGCATTTGGAAACGGGCGAGCCCCTGATTCCAACGTTGGTAAACCACTGCTAGGTGGCAAAGGTGCAGGCCTAGCCGAGATGAGCAGGCTCGACCTGCCCGTGCCCCCGGGTTTCACCATCACCACCCAAGCGTGCACCTGGTTCTTCCAGAACGGCGAATCCTGGCCCGAGGACTTGAAAAAGCAGACCGACGACGCCCTCGCCGCTCTCGAAGCCGACACCGGAAAGACGCTAGGCAGCAACACGCATCCACTGCTGGTCTCCGTTCGATCTGGCGCCGCGGTGTCCATGCCCGGCATGATGGACACGGTCCTCAACTTGGGACTCAACGATAACAGCACCGAAGCGCTTGCCAAAGCCACCGGAAACACCTGGTTCGCCTGGGACAGCTATCGTCGTTTCGTGTCGATGTTCGGCGACGTCGTCCTCGGCATCCACTTCACCCGATTCTCCAGGACAGAAGAGGCCTTCCTGAACGGTCGCAGCCGCGACGACCTCAGCATCGACGAGCTAAAAGCCCTCACCCATGCCCTCATCGCGATGACCGAGGAATTGGGACACAGCTTCCCCCAAGATCCCAGCGAGCAGCTTCGCCTCGCCATCGACGCCGTATTCCGGTCGTACAATAGCCACCGGGCTCGCTACTACCGCAAGACCCAACATATCGCCGATACCGCTGGCACCGCCGTCAACATTCAAGCGATGGTCTTCGGAAATATGGGCGCCGATTCCGGCACGGGCGTCGCGTTCACCCGCAACCCAAAGAACGGTGCCCAAGGCCTGTTCGGCGAGTGGCTGCCCAACGCCCAAGGTGAGGACATCGTCGCGGGTATTCGGACACCACTCCCGATCAACGAAATCAGCCGCGCCACCCCCGAGGGCGAGAGCCTCGAAAACGCCTGGCCGGACATCTACACCCAGCTCACCAACATGCAGACCACGGTCGAGAACCATTTCCGCGACATGCAGGATGTGGAGTTCACGGTCGAGCAAGGCAAGCTGTGGATGCTGCAAACCCGAAACGGCAAGCGGACCGCCCAAGCGGCCGTGCAAATCGTGGTCGATATGGTTGAAGAGGGCTTGATCGACCGAACGGAAGCCATCGCCCGGGTCGATCCGGCCAGCCTCGAGTTCGTGATGCGTCCCGTCATCAGCCCCGGAGCCCAAAAGCGCGTCATCGCCAAAGGTCTCGACGCATCACCTGGCGCAGCATGTGGACGTGTGGTGTTCGAGTCCTCCGATTGTCAAGAGCACTTCGAGCGAGACGAATCCACGGTCCTGGTCCGTATGGAGACCTCTCCCGAGGACATTCAAGGCATGACGGTCGCGGCCGGTGTGCTCACCGCGCGTGGCGGACAGACCAGCCACGCGGCCGTGGTCGCTCGTGGCATGGGTAAGCCGTGTGTCGTCGGTTGTACCAGTATTCAAGTCGATTATGCCCGCGAGCTATTCTACGCTGGCGACTCCGTCATCCGCAAGGGCGATTGGATCACCATCGACGGCGGCACCGGCGAGGTCATGGAAGGCAAGGTCGAGATGCTCGCGCCTCAGCCAGACGGCGGCGCCATGTCGGTACTGCTCGGCTGGGCCGACGACGTTTCGCGTCTGAAAGTTCGCGCGAACGCCGACACAGGCGCCGACGCAACCCGCGCTCGCGAGCTGGGTGCCATCGGCATCGGGCTTTGTCGCACCGAGCACATGTTCTTCGAGCCCAAGGCCCTGCGTGCCATTCGCCGGATGATCCTCGCCGACGATCCTCGCAGCCGCCAGCGAGCCCTCACCGAAATATTACCCCTACAACGCCACATGTTCCGCGAGATCTTCCTCGCCATGGACGGCTGTCCGGTCACGGTTCGATTGCTCGACCCCCCTCTTCACGAGTTCTTGCCCACCCGCGAGCAAGACATCTCCGAGGTCGCCACCGATCTAGGCGTTCGCGCCGGCGCACTGCAAGCTCGCCTCAGCCAACTCCACGAGTCAAATCCCATGCTTGGGCATCGCGGTGTTCGCGTGGGAATCACCAGCCCCGAGGTGTATCGAACTCAGGTTCGCGCGCTGTTCGAGGCCGCATGTGAACTCACCAGCGAAGGTGTTGTCGTGCTACCCGAGGTCATGATTCCCCTGGTTGGACTTGAGAAAGAGCTCGAGACGATGCGCACCTTGGTCGCCGAGACTGCCGAGAAAGTCATCGCCGAATGCGGCGCTCGTTTGGAGTACAAGATTGGCACGATGATCGAGCTTCCCCGTGCAGCGCTGCTTGCGGATCGTATCGCACGGCACGCCGATTTCTTCAGCTTCGGCACCAACGACCTCACCCAGCTCACCTACGGTCTGTCCCGCGACGACATGGGCAAGTTCTTCCCGGACTACCAGCGCGAAGGTGTCATGCCTGTCTCTCCCCTCGCCGTCTTCGACATCGCCGGCGTCGGTCAGTTGGTGAAAATGGGCACCGAGCGTGGCCGCGAAACCGCTCCCAATCTTAAGGTCGGCATCTGCGGAGAGCACGGTGGCGACCCTGTCGGCGTGCGCTTCTTCCATCAGATTGGCTTGGACTACGTCAGCTGTTCGCCGTACCGGGTCCCCGTAGCTCGCTTGGCCGCAGCCCACGCAGCGATGGGTCTGTAATCTAGACCGTACACGACAGCATCAGGCTTAGGTGCGCCATGGGGTAGCCAGATTCGGCTTTCCACTGCACAAAGGCCTCGTTTGCTGCCCGGCGGGCGCTCTTTGTGCTCGCCTTGGTGGTGATCACGCCCATCTGAGTAAGCGCCTGGGTCACGTCTCCGGTCATGATGAAGGTATCCCGTCCCATTTGACGCAGAAACCGCGGACCCGAGTCGCCGCCTAATCGACTTCCCCGCTTCTTCATGTCGTCCCAGAGCTTTACCAGGTCTTCATCGGACCATTGTCCCAAGTAAGAACCAAAACCACCATGCTCTTCGGCCACATCCTGAACAAACTGTGCATTCTCGACCGTGGCGAGAATCTTGGTCCCATTGCGGACGACGCGGGTGTCTTCTTTCAGTTCGGCCAGCTTCACGTGATCATAGGCTGCCACGACGTTGGGAAGAAATCCGTCGAAGGCCTGTTCGAACGTGGGCCACTTGTTCTCGATCACCCGCCAGACAAAGCCGGCGCTGAACACACGCAGGGTCATCGCCGCCAAATAACGGTCGTCTGGGATGGCCTGAAGTTCCGCAGGCGAGCGGACAAGTGGAAACCGCTGTTCGAGCAAGGGGCCCTTCCGGTCGAAGGCTTCGGCGATGATTTGGTCGGCGGTCCACATGCTAACCTCGACCCCTTTTGCTAGGTACAGGCAGCTTCTTCAGGCTCTGTAGCATGACCCAACCAGGGCCAGTGATCTCGGTCATGAACAACCCTTCGCCTCCGAAGAACATGTTGCGACAACCAGCAACACTGCGCACACCGTACCCGCACTCCGACGAGAAAATCGCCAAGTTCCCAGTGCTCACCAGGAGTCTTTCGCCGTCTCCCAGCTGATGCTCGATGAAGTCACCGGCGCCGTGGACCACAGCGATACCGGTCCCCGACAGCTTCTGCAAGAACAAACCTGCGCCGCCGAACATCATGCCGCCCATGGATTTCGCCGTGGTAACGCTAATATCGACGTCGCCCAAGGCCGCCACAAACGCACCGCTGGTACAGGTGATTGGACCCCGAGAGAGGTCCCAGGTGGCCAAACGTCCCGGTTGATTTGCCGACAGCACCACTTGGGAGCCGTCGCGCCGGCTGGTCACATAAGTGAGCGCTGCCCCCTCACCCGATATCATTCGACCCAGCGCTTTCCCAGCCCCTCCAGGCACTTTCAGCTGCCAAGCCACGCCATCTGTGAACGACAGCAATCCACCGTTGCTAGCCCAAAGGGTCTGCCCCTTGTTCAGCGTGACGCTCGCAGTCTGCGCAATCGTCCCGTTCACCGACATACCGGCGCAGTACTTGGCAATCTCGTCCCGCTCAATGTGGATCAACTGGTCTAGAACGCTCTCATTACCCATACGAACTCCGGTCCGGCCCCTTCCTTGTCCGCCATATTAAACCACCGCCAAGTGACCGCCACCGCACCCAACAGCGCCCGACCCCAAGACAGCTCTACTACTCGGGGAAACAAATCTTGCGATTCTCGGAGCCGCCGCCCGTGCTGCGACAGCCAAAACCATCAGGGCATGGGTTGTCGGCATCGGCGGGATCTGCACAGCTGGGGAAGCAGGACTGGCCCGCCTCGGACTCGAAGCTCGCGCACACGTACTCAAAGCCCTCGTCGTCGGCATCGGCGCAGTCGCCGTCGATGTCGCACGCCCAAGTACAGAAACCCTCACCCGACTTGTCGAGGCACTCCGCGCTGAACCCCTCGGGGACTTCGCAGTCCTCGGGTTCGTCGCAATAGCGGTACAGGTCTTCAACCTTGTTTCCACCGCAGCCCATTGAAAAGAGGAGCGCGACGAGCGTGGTCCATCGAGCCATTATCTACTCCGCGTCGATGTTCTCGAACACCGCAGCAGCTCCCATGCCACCACCGATGCACATCGACACGACACCATAGCGCACATTGCGACGCTTCATCTCGTGTAGCAATGTGGCGGTGAGCTTCGCGCCCGTGCAACCCAGGGGGTGGCCCAGAGCGATGGCCCCACCGTTCACATTGACCTTGTCGAGATCGATGCCCAAGTCGCGCACGCAGTACACAGCTTGGCTGGCGAAGGCCTCATTGACCTCAAACAGACCGATGTCTTCGAGCTTCAAGCCCGCGGATTCGACGGCCTTGGGAATGGCGAACTTCGGGCCGACGCCCATGATCTCGGGAGGTACACCGACGACCTTGAAGCTTCGGAGGATGCCAAGAATGGGCATTCCTCGCTTCTCGGCGATCTCGCGGGCCACGAGCATGGTCGCTGCGGCACCATCCGACATCTGCGACGAGTTGCCAGCCGTGACCGAACCACGCGCCTTGAACGGCGTGCGGAGACGGGCCAAGCCCTCGACGGTGGTGTCAGTGCGAACGCCTTCATCGGTGTCGAATGTGACGTCGTGCCACTTTCCCCCCTTGAAGACACGAACGTCGACAGGCACGATCTCGTCTTTGAACCGGCCATTGGCGATAGCGTCTGCCGCACGCTGATGAGAGCGGGTGGCGAACGCATCTTGGTCGGCGCGAGAGACCTCGAACTGACTGGCGACGTTCTCAGCCGTGATGCCCATCGGGGTGTAGGTGTCGGGGCGCTCGGCCATCAGCGTGGGGTTCGGAGCAGGCTTTTGGCCGCCCATGTTCACCATACTCATGGACTCGACGCCACCGGTCAGCACCACATCATTCCAACCGGCGATGATGCCGGAGGCGCCCTGTGCCAAGGACTGGAGGCCCGAGGAGCAGAAGCGGTTGATGGTGAGTGCGGGGACCTCGTCGGGAAGACCCGCCAAGAAACCACCGATGCGGGCCATGTTCATGCCCTGCTCGCCCTCGGGCATGGCGGTACCCACCACCAGGTCCTCGATCTCTGCAGGGTCGACGCCACTTTGCTCGACTGCGGCCTTGAGGACCAAACCGAGAAGATCGTCGGGACGGGTATCCTTAAGGGTACCCCGATTTGCTTTTCCAACCGCCGTACGGACGGCGGAAACGATTGCTACTTCACGCATTGCGTATTCCTAGATTCGTTATTGAGCCGTCTTGGCTAGTTGCGGAGAGGCTTGCCGGTTTGCAGCATGTGCTGCATCCGTGCTTGGCTCTCGGGGGTTCCTGCCAAAGACAGAAAGGTCTCGCGCTCGAGATCGAGCAAATCTTGCTCGGTGAGTGACGTTCCCCAGGGAATGTCGCCACCGGTGAGGACGTGCGCCAACTTCTTACCGACCGTCACATCGTGGTCGGTCGGAAAACCGCCCTCGTGCATTTGGTACAGGAAGAGTTCGATGGCCGCGCGGCCGGTCGAGCCCGGAAGCTTCACCGTGCGTTGGCGCGGTGCCTTGTAGCCGCCAGCCACCAGCCCAAGGGCAAGTTGCTTCGCATCGGCCACGAGGCGATCGGGGTTCAGCGTGAGGCGGTCGGTGGGACGAAGGTACCCCATCAAACGCGCTTCCTCGGCCGACTTTGACACGCCCGCCATGCCAATGTGCTCGAAAGCCTTCATGACGTAGGGGTTGGGGTCGTAGTCGATGTTCTGAGGCACATCGCCCAAGTAGCGAACGATCGTCTCCTTACAGCCACCGGCACCGGGGATGAGGCCCACGCCAACTTCGACAAGGCCCATGTAGAGCTCGCTGCCTGCTTGGGTCGCCGCGGTGTGCATGGACACCTCGACGCCACCACCGAGGGTGAGCCCGTGCGGAGCCGCGACGACCGGCTTGCGATGGTATTTGGCGCGCATCAACAGCTGTTGCAGCGTGTTGATTCCCGCTTCCATCTCGGTCCATTGGCCCTGCATGGCTTGCATGAGGATCATCAGGACGTTTGCGCCAGCACAGAAGGCCTTCGGGTCTTGGTTGGCGATGACCAACGCATCGAACTCGTCGTTATCGAGACGGTCGAGGGCGTCGGCGTATTGAGCGATGATCAACTCGTCGAGGGCGTTCATCTTCGAGTGGAACTCGAGGCCCAAGACGCCATCACCCAAGTCGATGAGGCTGGAGGACGGGTTGCGATCGACGACCTTTCCGGCAGAGACCTTGTCTTGGAGGAAGAGCACGCCAGCGGGCACGTCGACGGGCTTGCTGCCGCCATCGCGATTCCAGAAGCTGACCACACCGTCGTCGCCGCGTTGGTAGAACGACTCGCGTCCCGTCGCCAACATGTCGGTGACCCAGCTGGGCACTTCGCGTCCTTCGGCCTTCATCTTCTCAACGCTCTTGGCGACGCCGATGGCATCCCAGGTCTCGAAGGGGCCCGTTCCCCAGCCAAATCCCCATTTGAGGGCATTGTCGACCGCGACGACATCGTCGGCGATCTCAGGAACGCGCTTGGCGCTGTAGATTAAGGTGTCGGCCGTGACGGTCCAGGCCAGCTTGGCCGCTTCGTCGTCGCCGTAGACCATGGCCTGCAGCTTGTCGGCGATCTTCTCGGCCTTGCGTGCTTTGCCCGTACAAGGGAAGCGAGGCTTCTCTTTCGGGCGGTACTCAAGGGTCTCGAGGTCGAGGGCGAGGATCTCGGACTTGCCGCCCTTACCCTTCACCTTCTTGTAGAAGCCTGCGCCGGTTTTCTGCCCGGTACGCCCATCTTCGATGAGCTTCGCGACTGCATTGGGCAGTTCGAAGATGTCGCGTTCGTCGTCGTCCACAAGGTATTCGTGGAGGTTCGAGAAGACGTGCTGGAGTGTGTCGAGACCGACGATATCGGCGGTGCGGAACACAGCACTGCTGGGACGCCCCATAGACGGTCCGAAGATGGCATCGACCGTTTCAACCGTCATGCCCGCGGCGAGCGCGTGCTTAAAGGTACTGGCCATGCCGTAGGTGCCGATCCGGTTGGCAATGAAGTTCGGCGTGTCCTTCCCGAAGACGACTCCCTTACCCAGAACCCGATCGCAGAAGGTCGCCATAGTGGCGGCCACTTCGGGGTCAGTCTCGGGACCGGTGACGATCTCGAGCAGGCGCATGTAGCGCACGGGGTTGAAGAAGTGTGTGACCAGGAAGTTCTTGGTCATCTCGTCCGACATCTTCTCGGTCATGTCGACCAGCTTGATGCCCGACGTGTTCGAGGAGACGATGGAACCCTCTTTACGGTTGTCGGCTACCCACTGGAACACCTTCTGTTTGATGTCCAAGCGCTCGACGACTACTTCGACGATCCAGTCGCACTCGGCGAGCTTGTCGCCGTGATCGTCGTAATTGCAGGGCGTAATCAAAGCGGCGTCGTCCTTGCGGAACAACGCTGCCGGTTTGATCTTCACTGCGGTCTGAACGCCTTTGATAGCGTAGGCGCTACGCGCCTTGGGGTCTTCGCCTGCGTCCCGAGGGACCATGTCGAAGAGGTAGGTGGGGATGCCTGCGTTGGCGAGGTGAGCTGCGATGCCCGACCCCATGACGCCTGCGCCCAATACCGCTACACGGCGGATCCGATGACTCATTCGTGCCTCACTGAATGGTGGCTCAGTGCTTTATCGACGTTAAGGGCAACGCGCATAAAGATGTTGATTTTCGCCCAACTCCTCAGGCACTACTTGAGGTATTCGGCAAGTAGAGCCCCCCGTTTCGCGGGCAACGATCCCATACGACGCCTTCGCCTACTTCAGCTTTGTCTTCGTTTTTCTAGATCCGCCTGCAGCGTTGAACAACCATGGGGCTTCGGTTCAGGCGCCAGCATCTGACTCAACCGTGATGCTGTCGGCGGCACGAACCCGTCGGAGTGCACCTAGGTGTTCAGCTTGTACAGCTGGGACAGGCCGCGCAACGTGAGGTAGGCATCCACCTCTTCGATGATCGCGGAGTCGTCGGAGAGCAGGTTGGCCATGCCGCCCGTCGCGACCACCTTGGCCCGGGGGTCGAGGGCGTCGCGACAGAGGCGCGCAAGGTTGTCGACCAGACCGATGTACCCGTAAAACAAACCGGACTGCATCGCGTGCACCGTGTTCTTGCCGATGGGCGATGGCGGCCGCTTCACTTCGACGGTGGGCAGCTGGGCCGTGCGGCTGAACAGGGCCTCTTCCGAGATCTTGAAGCCGGGTGCAATGGCTCCACCTACGTACTCACCGTCTGCGCTGACGCAGTCGAAGGTGGTGGCCGTTCCGAAGTCGACGATCACAATGGGTCCTCCCCAGCGTTCGATGGCGGCCACGGCGTTCACGATGCGATCGGCGCCCACTTCCCGGGGGTTGTCTGTGCACACCTTCATGCCGGTCTTCAGACGCCCAACCATCAAGCAAGTGACGTCAAGATTGCGGCGCACGGACTTCTCGACGGTGTACACCACCGACGGGACCACGCTGGAACAGATCGCGCCTTCGATCTCTCCCGGACCAATGCCCGCGTGACGGAACATCTGTAGCATCAACGCACCGAGCTCATCCGTGGTTCGGGCGGCCGTGGTGATTCGAAACGTGTC
>JAACDH010000503.1 GCA_009936995.1 Rhodobacterales bacterium | reverse complement strand
GGCGCGATTTGAGGGTCTTTACGCGTATTTGGGCGTCAGAGAATTGGGCATCGAGCGACATTCAGGCTCCGCAGAATGGGTAGGTCGTCTATCATAGCTTTCGGCGCAGGATTTACCCCCAGTTCTTGTAAGGGAGTAGCCAATAGTTTTTTATGGCTGGAGGGGCTTCGGGTGCTGTGTCTCTCCCCAACGTCCAGGCCGTGACCTTGGCGCGACGGACTTCGTGGTGAAGAAGCCCGTGAAAAGCGAGTCCGTTCAGGACGTAGTCGCTAAGCTGAATTTCGTGTGTGTTCGGTGATTTGCTCGATCAGCAACGGTAGAACGGTGCTGGACATGCTGTGCCCCATCCCGGGGATAATATGAAGACGGCTGGACCCGATGGCCCGAGCGGTTTGCCGTCCAGCGCTGAGGGGGACCAGCGGGTCCTGGTCTCCGTGGAGTACCAAGGTGGGGGCTCGAATCCCGGAGAGGTGACGCCGACGGTCTCCGGCCGCGATGATGGCGGCGAGCTGACGTCGGAACCCCGTGGCCGACGAGCCTCGCTGGTAACAGCGCTCTGCCACGGAAACCAGCCGATCTCGGTCGTTCTGCATGCCGGGTCCTCCGATAGAGAGGAAGACCTGGACGAAGTGATTGACGTACGCTTCCTTGCCGACGCCAGGCCGCTTGAACAGCGCCTTAATGCCTCGGGGTGAAGGGATCGTGGGGCGAGCGGACGACATGATCGAGGTGAGTGAGTGCACGCGATCGGGCCAGCCAGCGGCGAGCTCTTGGGCAATCATACCGCCCATGGACGCACCGATGACATGGGCCTTGGACCAGCCCAAGTGGTTCATCAGCAACACGGCGTCTTCTGCCATATCGCGTAGTAGGTAGGGGGCACCTGGGTCGGCGCCGATAGCGCCCATGGTTGCTATTCGTCGTAGAGATGGCGCCTTGAGGTGGTCCATATATGTGCTTAGACCGACATCGCGGTTGTCGAAGCGCACCACCTCATGGCCGGCGTTGCGGAGCTGCTCGCAGAGCTGGTCATGCCACAGCAGCATCTGAGAGCCCAAGCCCATGATCAACAGCACAGGGCTGCCGTCGCCGCCGAGGTGCTCGAACGCGAGCGAAAGGTCTGATCGAATCTCCGCGTGGTCTAACGCCAATTACACACCTCAAGGAATCGGCCAAAGAGCGCGTGCGCAGTGGCTGTTGTGTCGGCCCGGTGTCGTAACATCTGCTCGGGGTCGAGCTTGAGTTCGGGGTGGCGTTCGGACCGATAGTGTAGGATTCGGGTCTGCTCTTCGAGGGGATACTCTACATGGAACTGCACGCCCCAAGTGCGGTGTCCGGGGACCCGAAGGGCGTGAACCGCGCACTGCTCCGACCGCCCAAGGACCTGCAGTGACGGGATGGACACTACCTGGTCCTCGTGGGTAACGAAGGCGTGGAAGTTTCGAGGCAACGCGTCGAGGACGGGGTCTTGACCGCTCATTGTGATTGGGAGGTAGCCAACCTCGGGTGCAGGGGCGCGTTCGACAGCCTCCTCGCCAAAATGAGCGTGGGCGATGACCTGGTGACCGAAGCAGCAGCCGAGCACCGGAACATCCCGCCGAGCAGCATCGCGAATGAGGTCTCCGACGGCCATCATCCAGGGTTCTGGCGCGCAGATGGAGGCGGCGGAACCGGTCACCACGATGCCGCTGTAGGCGGCCTGTAAGGGGACATCTGCGTAGGGAGCTTGCACATGAGCGAGGTCCGCCGGCACCAGCCACGGTGCGTAGTGTGCTAGTCCTCCGTTTGGATTTGTGTAGCAATCGAGCAGCAGCAGAGGGGCTTTTGGCATTTCGAGTCCGTGGGCTTGCGGTCGTCGGAATTTAGATGTATTGTCCTAACTGATGTAGAGCCCCGATCGCCTATGCGAGTCGGGGCTTTCTACTGTCTCGAGATCCGCACAATACGTGGTTCGGGCTACACATTTGGCGAGGACGAGGACGACTCGGTGGGGGGCTGCGCGCCGAGCCAGATTGTGGGGCCGAGTAGCGAGAATAACGCCAGGAACTTGAGTTCTTGTAGCATCAGTCTGGGAATTGCTGCGTCTCTGAACGAGCCCCAGGCGAGCTCTTTGAGGTGCGGCAGCGGCCAAGCGAAGGCTACGGCGCAGAGCAGCAACACGCCCGCCCAGCCCACGTGAATTCGTCGTTCGAAGATCGCCGCGGTGGTGACCGCCAGCGCCGGCAGGGCCCACACTAAGTGGTGCTCGTACGTGTATACGGGAATCAGCAGGGCCAAGACGCCCACGGCAGAGACCTGGGCGGCGATCCGCCAAGTGTCGGAAGTGGGGGTGCGGAAAGCGGCGCCGAGTGCGACGAGACCGGTCAAGCTGAACGCACTTCCCAGAGCGCCGGCTACGCCGCCCATGCGGTTGTCGACGCCGGGAAAAAGCTGGTCGAGTACGTTTGGCACCGAGTGGTTCGCGAACATACCGACTTTGACGATCAGGCCGTTGTAGTCACCGTTTCCGAAGCCGGGCAGCACCTGGGTATAGAAGTACATTTGATGGGCCGCGCCCACCAGGGGCAGGGTGAGCATGGACAGCACGACGGCGCTTCCGAGGGTCCAGGCGACGGCTTGCCATCTACGCTGAATGAGCCAGTAGAGGACGAACAGGGCCGGGCTCATCTTGAACATGCAGGCAGCGGCCAACAACGGCCCTGCCACCCACGAGCGGTTCTCATGTTCCTGCCAGAGCGCCCCTACGACCAGCAATAGAATGATGCAGTTTACCTGACCCATTAGGTGCCCGTACACCACGCCCCACATTAGCGCCGACCACACGGCCAACGCGGCGGGCAGGACCCACCCTAAGGGTCGCCACCAGCGCCACAAGACCAGGATGACGCCAACGAATGCGAGTTCTTGCAGCCAGAACCACAGGTCGTAGGCCGCCTGCAAATCCATCGCTGGGGTCCAACTTACGAGGATAAG
>JAACDH010000502.1 GCA_009936995.1 Rhodobacterales bacterium | reverse complement strand
ACCCTCACCCAGCGGGTCGAGTCGCCATCAGCGACGAACACCCCGTCCAGGAGGAGCATGTGGAAATGCACGTTGAGATTGAGTGCGGACCCGAATCGCCGGGGCTGATTGCGGGAACGTGGGCTTTGCGGGTGCCGCTCTCGCGAATCGCCCCCATTGACTACACCGGAGAGGTGATGCGCATTGCCAAGTTCAACAAGGGTGGGATCAACCGGGACCGCGAGGGCACCCATCAGCTCAATCAATTCGCGCTGATTTTCGAGGACGGCTTTCAGTGCGAAGGTTCAGACACCTCTTTCGCCGCCATACGCGAGGGTGATGTGATCGAGATCCGCGGATACCACGACGTGAAAGGCGTACCGATCTTCGACCCCGAATGGTGGGAGTGCGACGAAGCCCAATTGGTGCGCATCGCGGTCTCAGGAGACGAAGACCAAAGACCTGACAAGCCCCTGACGAACCCTTTTGCTTTGCGGCTGTCCTGTCATGAGAGGCCAGTACTCGTGTACGAAATGCGAGGGCCAATCAGAGGTGTCGTATGCGTCGTGGGATTTTCCTGGTCGGGATGGGTGCGTTCGGAATTACGGGCGTCGTTGGGTTCATCATGGGTCAGTCGATGTTGGCTGCCGAAGAACCGGAGCTTGTAGAAGTACCGGATCGGTTTACCAGGATGTTGATGCCCGCAGAGTCGGCAGGAGGGCAGGCGAACCCCGATGCCGGTGAGGGCGCTCGAGCCAAGCGGGAAGAGGGGCGTGTTGGGGCGGTCAACAAATTGGAGGTCAAGCGGAAGGAGATGGACCGCCAGATCGCGGAGAATACAGGCGTGCTGAGCTCTCTCCGAGAGTCCGGCGATCTAGACGGCATGTTTGGAAGCTCTGGTCTGGACGCAAACCTGTCGGGCGGAGTGGGTGGGCTGATTGGCGGCAAGGGCGCCAAGATCGGTTCCGGAGGTTTGGGTGTTCGAGGTTCTGGTCTTGGAGGAGGCGGCACGGCGGAGGGTTTGGGGGGCCTGGGAGCCAAGGGATACGGCGGCAACTATGCGATGGGAAGCGGCAAATCGGGCTACGGCTCTGGTGGGGGTAACTTTGGAGCCATAGCGGGTTCGGGCACCATGGTCCTGGGGAGCAATCCCAGGCACAGGCCCCAGGCCGGCCCCCTCGCGCAGGACTACACCCACGTTGGGCACAATCCCGTCGAACTCGCGTCCAAGGATTGGTTGTCGACCTTCTCCATCGACGTGGACACCGCCAGTTACACCCAGGCCCGTCGGCAAATCCAGGCGCACACCAGGCCTGTGGCTGCATCGGTGCGCACCGAGGAGTTTGTGAACTACTTCCGGTACAACTACCCTGAGCCCGATCCGGGTCAACCCTTCTCGGTCACCATGGATGGCGCCGACAATCCCTGGCAGGGCGGGCACCATCTGTTGCGGGTGGGTATTCGCGGCGCCACGGATGAGCGCTCCCGAGAACCCGTGCATTTGACGTTTTTGGTGGACGTGAGCGGCTCCATGAGGAGTGCGGACAAGTTGCCGTTGGCCAAACGCGCCCTGGTCCATTTGGTGGAACACCTGGAGGAAGGCGACACGGTGGCCATCGCCACCTACGCCGGGGGGCCTGGTATTGCGCTTCACCCGACCGATGCGGCCAATCAGAACGAGATCGTCTACGCCATCAACCACCTGGCCAACGGTGGCGGTACGGCGATGGCCTCTGGCATGCAGGCGGCCTACGATATGGCCTACAAGACGCGCGTGTTGGGCGAGGAGAATCGGGTCATCGTGCTGTCCGATGGCGATGCCAACATCGGTCCCGCGAGCCACGAGGGCATTCTCAAGGCGGTTTCTGGCTATGCGAACAAGGGAATCACCCTGTCGACGGTCGGATTTGGGCGGGGGAATTACCGCGATACGCTCATGGAACAGCTGGCCGACAAAGGCGACGGTAACTACAGCTACATCGACTCTATGGACGAGGCCAAGCGCGTGTTTGGCGAGGACTTGGGCGCCACGTTGCGCACCATCGCCCGCGACGTGAAGATCCAGGTCGAGTTCAACCGAGACAACGTGCTGGCCTACAAGTTGATTGGCTACGAAAACCGAGAGATCGCCGACAAGGACTTCCGCAATGATGCGGTGGATGCTGGCGAAGTGGGTGCCGGACACACGGTTACCGCGTTGTACGACATCATCCTCCGCGACCACGTTGCCGGAAACTTGGCCACCGTGCGGGTTCGCCACAAGGAACCCGGTCCGGACCGTCCCGCCAAGGAGCAGGCCGTGAAGATTCCCGTGCGCGGCGTGCAACGTGGCTTTGACGCCGCCTCACGAGATCTACGTCGGGCGTTTGGCGCCGCTTCGTTTGCCGAAAAGCTGAGAGATGCCAAGCAAATGGAGGAGGTCAGCTGGACGCAGATTGCCGATTTGGTTCAGAACGCGAAGAGGACCTCGGACGACCGGGACGCCGAGCTGCTGGGGTTGGTGCAGAACATGGTGCAGATGGGTAAGGCCGTGGACATGGAGGAAGCGTGGTCCGTCGGGGTCGATTCCAACGCGGCACCTGGCGACCCAACCATCCTCGGTGCGCTAGACCGCCTATTTGTCGACGAGATCATCGCACGCCATGCCAACCAGATCAGGTACTGCTACCAACGGGAACTCACCAAGATTCCCAACATGGGGGGCGACCTGGTGGTGAAGTTCGTGGTCAACAAAGACGGATCGGTCTCCCAGGCCGACTTGAAACGCAACACCATGGGCAACCAGGCGGTTGAGTCCTGTGTGCTTTCGCGATTCATGCGCATGCAATTCCCGCAGCCCGCGGGCGGCGGCATCGCCATTGTGAGCTACCCGTTGCGATTCAGCCCGGTCTAGGCTGGTCCCCCGCATCGGATGTGCGTACAGTGGCTGCGACCAGGATGAAGACCCATGCGCAGCCGCTGATACCACAAACCCGAGCTCCACGTTCCCCAGCACCACCAGGAGGGCAAGAAAGTCTCCTGGTTGGAGCTTTTTTTTTGACCTGGTGTTTGTCGCCGGCATCATTCAATTGGGAGATTTTCTTTCCCATGACGTAAGCCTCGGTGGCCTATTGGCTTTTGGTGGGCACTTTGTGCCGTTGTGGGTGGCCTGGACTGGGTTCACGTTCCGTTCGCGACCTGCAAGATGTCATTAAATTCGAACGCGGCGTGGGCTACACCACCGTGTTGAAGACCATGCAGATCATGACCGACAAAGGCGCCGTCACCCGCGACGCCAGCCGCCGGCCCCATGTGTTTACCGCAGCAGTACAACGCTCCGCGATTGAGGGCGGCATGGTTTCGCGGATGGTGCAGACGGTATTCGGCGGCTCGCTGTCCAATTTGGTGGCCCGCGCCCTCGACGACCAACCCACCTCCCCCGAATAGCTCGCCGAGCTGCGCGCGTTGCTCGACCAGATCGACGCTGGAGGCCCACAATGAATGCCGATGTTTTAGAAACCCTCGCCTGGATGCTGCTTCACTCCCTGTGGCAAGCCGCGGTGATTGCGGTGTTTGTGGCCACAGTCAGCAGCGCCATCCACAGCCCCCGTTGGCGTCATAATTTGGCGATGGGTGGTCTGTTGGGTACCGCACTTTGGACCGGCTATTCCGCATTCGCCGGCGCCACAATCCTTCAGGTCGGGCCCCTGGCCATGCCAGACGGCACCACAGCCCTGCATCCGCCCACCGTGGCCGCGGTGGTCGAAACCGCCGCGCGGTCCAGTTGGGCCATCGCACTGGTGCAAGCGTGGTTCCTCGGCGCCGTGATCTCCCTCGTGCTGGTGTTGCGCGATGCCGTCGCCGTGCGTGGACTTCGCCACCGCGCCGATGTGCCCGGCCTGCCCGATTCCGTACGGAACATGGTGAAGCGAAGCTCG
The DNA here is from genome assembly GCA_009936995.1 of Rhodobacterales bacterium. Taxonomy (GTDB): domain Bacteria; phylum Myxococcota_A; class UBA796; order UBA796; genus JAACDH01. Next base: position 1,065 of record JAACDH010000502.1, on the reverse strand, counting down.
AAACGCATGGGCGTCGCCGAGGTGATGGTGCGCCTGTCGAACGATGTGGGCGCGCCCACGGTCACCGGCGTTTGGCGTCCGATGATCTTGCTTCCAGCCACCGCATTGGGGCTCACACCCGACCAACTCGAGACGGTGATTCTACACGAACTCGCCCACGTAAAACGACACGACCTACTCATCGCTATTGAAGTCCGCGCCATGCATGTCTTGTATTTCTTCAACCCCGCTGTCTGGTGGCTCGAACACCGCATCCGCACCGAGCGCGAATTGTGCTGCGACGATTTGGTGGTGGCCTCAAAGGTCGAATCCACGGTGTACGCCCGCGCCCTGCTCGCTCTGGCCGAACAGCGCACCCTGGGTCTGAGCCTCGCCGCCACCGTTGGCAATCTGAGACAGCGCATCGAGCGTTTGGCCGGCCTCACACCTCGCCGTCGTCGCGCCCACCCGTTGACCGCGCTGATGGTCGCCCTGGGACTGTTGCTCGTGGGCCCATCGTCGGTGGCCGACCCCGGCGCCCCCAGTCTGGGACAGCAACTCGAAGACGCCGCTGTGAACAGCGACTTCGACGCGTTGCGAAAGCTCACCGCCCGCGCCACCAAGGAGGGTACCGTGGCCGAAAAGTGGACGGCCTACGCCTATTCGGGAGAATACTGGTTCGGTGCGGGCGACGCCCAAAAGGCACTCGACTGGTACGAGCTGGCCCTCGCCCTGCCACTCGACGAGTCAGACCTGTCGTTCGCTCGGTACAAGGCAGGTTGGAGCCACTACAACCTCAAACACGCTGACGCGGCCATCGACTACCTGAAACGCGTCTCCGAATCGGGCAATGCCACCATGGAAACCGAGGCATTCAAGGACTTGGTGCGGTTCTATGTGGACTTCAATCGCGAGGCCGAGGGCAAGGCCTGGTACAAGGCACACGGCCAGATGGACGTGTGGAACCAACGCATCCAAGAACGGCGCGAAGCCCTCGAGAAGCGGAACAACACCAAATAGCGCCCGACTATCGGGGCCACGGGTCCTGCACCTCGATCGCGGTTTGCGGTCGAGGTGTTTTCGTTT
>JAACDH010000501.1 GCA_009936995.1 Rhodobacterales bacterium | reverse complement strand
TGGTCCCCCACCACGCCGCAGTCGATGTCGTCTCCGACAATCGCCTGATGCCTGGGATGTCGTGGACCAGCGAACACCGCTTCGACGCCAGCACGTGCCCGACTCCAACCCATTCGGCGGCGCTCATTCATCGTGCGTTTCCCTACGACCAAGCCGATGAAAAACATTGGCTGCTCCGAGACACGCTGATGGTTGAGGTGCTGCCATGATCGCGCTCCTTGCCCTGCTCGCTTGTCAGAACGACCCCGCAGTCGATACCAGCCCGAATACATCAGCGGCGATCACCACAACGACAACCACCACGCAGACCACGGTCGTCACCTCGACCACCGCGCCGGCCCTGCCGTTCGCCAATCCCATCGAGGCGATCGACCAGAACCCCGACGCCCAGATCTTCGAGACCACCCTCACCGCCGCGAGCCACACGCATTGGGTCAATGGGCAGACCATCGACGGATACGCGTACAACGGCCAAACTCCAGGCCCCACCCTGCGCCTAACGGTGGGCGACACCCTTCGCGTACACCTCGACAACCAGCTGACCGACCCCACCACGCTGCATTGGCACGGGCTGTCGGTTCCCTGGGAGATGGATGGCGTCACCTGGATGCAAGCCCCTGTGGAACCGGGTGAGACGTTCCTCTATGAGTTCGTCGTCGAACGGGCCGGCACCTTCTGGTACCACCCGCACTTCGACTCCGCCAGCCAGGTCGATCTGGGTCTATACGGCGTGATCGTGGTCGAAGATCCGAACGATCCAACCTTCGACAACGAGCTGGTCGCGGTCTTCGACAGCTGGGGAGAGCAGGACGCTGAGCAAGGCCACGCCCATGCGCCGGACCCCACAGCGCGCACGTGGACCGTCAACAGCTTGGTTCAACCCCTGTGGCAACCAGACGCAGGCACTGCCACCCGGGTTCGTATGCTGAACGTGGCCAACGCCGGCTATCTGAGTCTGCTGGACGTGGAGCACATCGGCGGCGATCAGGGCCTGTTGTCCCACATAGCGGGGGTCTCCGACGTCCTCCTGGGCCCCGGTGACCGCGCAGACATCCTGCTGCGCCACGGTGCCGACGCCCTGACCCTACAGAGCGAACCCTATGCCGCCGCCGGAGGCGTCGCTTGGGGCTCTACCATCGCCCTATTCGACGTACGGCCTCAAGGTGCCCTGACAGCCCCTCCTGCACCCACCTGGGCCACAAGTGGGGCGCTCCCATCGGCAGACCCGGGCTACGCCGACATCACCTGGGTGTTGCAGGGAGAGGGAGATGACTGGCGCATCAACGGCGAGACCTTCCCCAACGTGACCATCCCCGAGACCCGCCAAGGGACTCCCACGGTGATCGAGCTGCGGAACCTGTCTGCAGCGGAACATCCCTTTCACCTACATGGCTCGGCGTTCGAGGTGCTCTCTATCGACGGCCAAGCTCCTAGCCACCTGCGCATGGAAGACACCATCAACGTGCCGATTCGCAGCACGATTCGCTTGCTGCTTAGCCCCGAACGCACGGGCGACTGGATGAGCCACTGTCACATTTTGCCCCATGCCGAAGAAGGCATGATGACCGTTCTGCGCGTTCTGCCTTAGCGACCCATCACCTGTGCGAACACAGGGCTACAGCGAAGAGAGAAAGTAGGGGTGGAGGGACTCGAACCCTCAAGACCGTAGGCCACACGATTTTGAATCGCGCGCGTATACCAATTCCGCCACACCCCCGTGTGAGCTCTCTACCACCTTCGCAACGACGTCCAACGCCCGGCACTATAGTGCACGCGCTCCTGCTTCTTAAGGTCTCGGAGCACGGACGTCACCTCGGCGAGTGAAACACCATTGCAGTCGTGGTCCTTGGCGCGGTGACGAATACCGGCGATCAGCACGATCTCGGAGAGTCCCTTCGCGGAACTTTCGTCGAGGCGATCCATGACCAAGGTGAGAATCAACTTCACGCGGGCTGGATCGGCAGGGGGTTTGTTGGCCCGCTTGGCAGCGGTGGACGCCTTCTTGGCGCCAGCGACCTTGGGGGTTGCTGCCTTGGCGCGACCCTTCCCCGTGGTGGGGCGGGAGAGGCTGGTGGCCGGCGACGCGGCCGCGGCCGTCCGGTGCTCAACCTTGACCGTACGCTGTCCAAAAGTGAACACCTCGGGCTCGACCTCGGCCCATGCTTGGACCAAGTTGCCCAGACGCTCGTTCTGGCGCTCGTCGGCTTGGGTGGCCATCCAGGTGCGATAGGTACTGGGCACGCGGCCCGCTTCGATCTCGGCCAGCTCGTCGAGAAAACCCTCGAAGAGGGTCCCTGGCGGGATATCGGTGACCTCTTTTGCCGTGCGTTCCACAAACTTGTCGAGGCCCTCTTTCAGTGCTCGAGGACAGTCGTCGCACTCGGCCAAGGCGACCAGATCACAGACATTTGCAGGAGCAAGCTGGCCCATGGGCCGACGTAACATGTCGGGGATTGGCACTTCAAGCATGAGCTTGTCGGAACCGCGGAGCGCTTGTGCTGGAATTCGGCGATGCATGGTGCCTCTTGGTGCTTAACAGGGCTATCTGGGTACCACAGGAGGACCGAATGCGCATCACCCGAGTGTACACCAAGACCGGAGACGGCGGTAGTACACGTCTCGTCGGCGGCGAAAAAGTCACCAAGGACCACCCAAGAATCGAGGCCTACGGCACTGTCGACGAGCTTAACGCTGTGTTGGGAATCGTTCGGTACCAGAATCTTGCCCATGGCGGATCCGAGGATGATCCCATCGATAAGATGCTGGC
>JAACDH010000076.1 GCA_009936995.1 Rhodobacterales bacterium | reverse complement strand
TTGGGGTACAACGCCTCGGGTGCGTGCCTCGTCCATCAGGTTGACGGCGATGACGATAGGAACTTCGAGTTCAAGCAACTGCAGCACCAAGTACAGGCTGCGCAACAATCGCGGCCCGTCGCACACCACCAACAGCGCGTCCGGAAGTTCGTTGCGGTCAAGACCCAACACCGCGTTGATGGCCACCCGCTCTTCAGGGGAGCGCGCCGCTATGGAGTAGGTGCCAGGAACATCGACCAAGGTGACCGCCCGCTGGGCCAACTTGAGCGTCCCCGTGGTTCGGGACACCGTGGTGCCAGCGAAGTTACCCACCCGGGCAGCGCCCCCTGTCAGCCCGTTGAACAGTGTAGATTTACCGGCGTTTGGATTGCCAACGACAAGGACCCTGGCTGCCTTCGAACTCAAACGGGCTCCACAACAACGGTCGATGCCTCTTCACGGCGCAAGCAGAGAACCGCCCCGCGAACCCGATACGAGATGGGATCTCCGAGGGGTGCTTGACCCGTTCGTTCCACTCGCGTCCCAGGAACAACGCCGAGTTCTAGCAATCTACGTCGAAACGTGCCACACCCACCGACCGATGAAACGACGGCGGATTCACCCATATCCAGCTGCACCAGCTTCATTTGAAATCCGTTTTCATTTGGAGCACCTAACCGGTCCATCCGCCAAATGAAATTCAATATCATTAAGTGGGCGAAGACACCCACGACGCCACATCCACTTTGCCGCTACCTTGGGGAGGATCGATGACATAACGAGGCAGCGCACCACCACTGACGCACTTCTGCAGTCCATGCCAAAGCGCCAACCCCTCTTGTACGCCGACCCGAAAGTGGGCATTTCCACCCGCGTGGTCGGTGTGGTGCAGGTAGTACGGAAAAACCCCACGCCGAACCAGCTGCCGCGACAGCTCGGCCAGCGCCGGGACGTTGTCGTTGACACCGCGCAGCAACACGGACTGATTGAGGACGGGCAATCCAGCGTCGATCAGCCGCGCGAGCGCCTGATCGACGTCCGGCGAGAGCTCTTTGGGATGATTGCAGTGCACCACCACCCACACCGGGCGGCGAGACGCGAGACCTGCCACCAAAGCGTTCGTCACTCGTGCGGGCTTCGTGATGGGAGCCCGTGTGTGAATGCGAATCACCGGAATCGTGTCTCGGAGGGTGTCAATCGCATCAAAAAGCGTCTGGTCCCGCACGGCGAGTGGATCTCCGCCAGACAGGATGACCTCTTCAGCACCAGAGCCCAGAGCGTAATCCAAGGCTGCTGCCCACTCGCCAGGAGTAGGATCTTCACGCTCGGAAGGTCGGTGGTTTCGACGAAAACAATACCGACAATACAGGTGGCAGCGCTTGGTGAGGAGCAGCAACACCCGTGAGGGGTACTTATGGACCACCCAGGGCAACGGACTACAGGCCGCGTCCCCTACCGGGTCTTCGCGATCGTCGGGATCGGCCAACAGCTCGGCCGGCTGTGGCAGCGCTTGGATGAGCAAAGGGTCGGTTACATCGGCGTGATTGATCCTTTGCCACCAGGAACGTGTGACCCGGATGGGAAACTGTGCATCGGTTTCAGCCCAGATATCGGCCAATTCTGGCCGATCTAACAAGATCTCTGGGCGTCCGACTACAGGTCCAGAGGCTGACTTTCGCTTGCTCACGTGATACACATCCGCTTATTCTACCATCACAGATAAGGTGCCCCATGTATCAAACCTCCGACATCAAGAAAGGCCTAAAGATCGAGATGGACGGCAAACCGTGGACGGTCACCGAGTTTCAGTTCGTGAAGCCGGGCAAAGGCTGCGCGTTCACCCGTACCAAGCTGAAGAACCTTTTGTCCGGCAACGTCATCGACCGCACCTTCAAGACCGGTGAAAAGCTCGAAGAGGCCGATGTGGAAAATGCCACCATGCAATTCCTCTATAAAGACCATGAGGCATTCCACTGCATGGACACCGACACCTACGAGCAAGTCGGCATTCCGGCCAAAGCTATCGGAAAGCAGTCGGACTACCTCGTCGAAGAGATGGAAGTAGAGGTCTTGTTCTACAAGGGCGCTCCCGTCAGCATCGAGGTTCCCAACTTCGTCGAGCTCGAGATCACCTACTGCGAGCCCGGCATCAAGGGCAACACGGCCACTGGTTCGGTCAAGCCGGCCACCATGTCTACCGGTGCCACGGTCAACGTGCCCCTGTTCGTCGAGAACGGCACCTGGATCAAGATCGACACCCGCACGGGCGCCTACGTTGAGCGCGTGCGCCGCTAGTGAACGCCGACGGACTGCGCAAACGTGCCTTGGTGCTGCGCGCAGTCCGAACGTGGTTCGCTGATCACGGCTACTTAGAGGTCCCAACCCCCAGCCTGGTTCCCTCACCGGCCATGGAAGAGCATCTATATGCGCTAGCCGCAGATGATGGTTGGCTACGAACCTCTCCCGAGTTCTCGCTAAAGTGCGTGATGGCCGCCGGCCTAGGCCGCATCTATGAGATTGGTCCCTGCTGGCGCGCCCGCGAGCAAGGCCCCTGGCACGGCACCGAGTTCCTGATGCTGGAGTGGTACCGGGCCGGCGCCGAGCTCGTCAACCTGATGGACGAAGTAAAAAGTTTGGTCCAAGTGGCTTTCGAGGCCGTAGGCCGACCGGCACCCACCCCCTGGCGCCGCACGACTGTTCGCGACCTGTTCATCGAACACACGGGGATCGATCTTCGAACGGCATCTGCCGTCGACTTGTCCTCCCAAGACGACGATTGGGACGAGGCTTTCTTCCGGCGTTGGATCACAGAGGTCGAGCCCAAACTCCAAGGGTCCACGATCGTCGAAGACTGGCCGGCCAGCCAAGCCGCGCTCGCGCAGATTCGCGACGATCAGCCCTGGCCAGTCGCCAAGCGCTTCGAGGTCTACATTGACGGTATCGAGCTGGCAAACGCCTTCTTCGAGCTCATCGACACGCAAGCCCAGTCTCAGCTATTCGATGCCGCCAACAAAGCTCGGCTCCTGATGGGCGAGACCCCACACCCTGTCGATTACGAGCTCATCGCCGCCGTCGGTAAGATGCCCCGCACATCGGGTATCGCCATGGGTCTCGATCGACTGGTGGCCGCCGCGTGTGGTTGGCCAAGTATCGATCCAGGTCGAGTTAGACGGACAAGCCGCCGTCTACCACCAGAACCTGCCCGGTGATGTAGCTGGCCGAAGGCCCCATCAGAAACCGCACCGCTGGAGCGACCTCGCTCACCAGCCCGATACGACGCATGGGGATGGCGTCTGTCGCGCTCTTGCGCTGCGCATCGGTGAGTGCGTCAGTCATGTCGGTGGAGATAAACCCAGGTGCGACAGCGTTGACCCGCACATTTCGACGCGCCACTTCACGAGAAAGGCTCTGGGTAGTCGCCACCACGGCCGCCTTAGAAGCAGCGTAGTTGGCCTGACCCGCGTTTCCGCGCAGGGCTGAAATGCTGGCGATATTAACGATGGCGCCCTCACGTGCTCGGATCAGTGTAGGAATCACCGCACGACACATTCGAAAACAGCTGCCCGCGTTGATCCGCAGAACCGAATCCCATTGATCGTCGCTCATGCGCATCAGCAGGGTGTCTTGGGTAATACCGGCGTTGTTCACCAATCCGTAGATTGGACCCATATCGAGGGCCGCCTGCACTAACTTTTCGCAGCCTTCGGTGGTGGACACGTCGGCTTGGACTGCCCGGCCGTCGATGCTGGACGCGAGGGACTCTGCGGCCTCGGCGCTACTGCGGTAATTCACCACAACCCGTGCACCGGCTTCGGCCAGAGACAGCGCGATTCCACTTCCGATACCTCGACTTGCCCCAGTGACGATCACAACTTTGCCAGCCAATTCCACCCAGCACCTCCCGCTGGCTTAGGTAACCTCTCAAGTCTTAGGACGAGACAACCGATCCAACTCCGGAGGACAGGTGATGCCAGAGCGACGTGGCCAAGATCGAGCACAAAACAGGGGTGAGAGCTTAGTTGCTAGCGTGACCATCGGTGACGTGCAGTACACGGGTACGGTGGTCGACACCAGCTCGGCGGGGGTGCGGGTCGCGTTCTCGAACCAAGCCCCCCCTCTGTTTCGGATCGGCGAGGAAGTCTCACTCACGTTCGAGGGAGCACAGCTCGACGAGCAACACCGCATGTCGACCGTAGTGCGCGACCGACAAGACAACGCCGAACATCGCCACTATGGCTTCACGTTTCAAGGTTCCCGCGCCCCAGCCCCAGAGGTCAAGGACGCCGCCTTCAATCGACGTCTATTCCTACGATTCTACGCACCCCGCTCGGTCGCAGTCCAACTTCAGGTGCGCGATAGCAACACCAGCGGAGCCGTGCTTCACGGTACCGTCGTCGACCTAAGTGGCGGCGGCGTCTCAGTATTGCTGCCCGAGGGCGCCGAGTCGCGTATGCGCGATGCCACACAGGTGGCGGTCACGCTGACCTTCCCTGGCCGCTCCAGGCCCGAGACTCGAAACGGCCAGATCCGAAACCGAACGGCCACCGAGAAAGGCACGCGCTACGGCGTGCTGTTCATCCCCTGCCCCACCGAGCTGCCGGGCCCCCAGTACGAACCCGCTTGGGACTGCAACCGCTGTGGCGAGCGCGGGCTTTTGGCCACCAGCCACCTGCACTGCCCCAACTGCGGCACATCACAGGGGCGCACGGCACCCTACTTTCCAGATTGGGCCTCCCTCGCCCCGAGCGACACACACCGATTCTTTGGGAGAGACGTCCGTTGTGGAGGCTGTGGTGGGTTGTTCTCGGACAAGGCACGCCATTGTGGCGCCTGTGGAACGCATCTGTAGCCAGAAGACCTAAAACAGCGGCAGCTGATCGTCCTCGGGCTCGGGCAGCACCGGTAGCGTTCCCGAAAGACAGGCATCGCAATGCAGCGCCTGACCATCCACCCGACGACCGGTGACGGCATGGAGCCCATCGAGGGACAACGACAGTAGGCTGTCGGCGCCCAGGCTTCGAGCGACGTCGGCGCCGTCCGCAGGACCCGCGCTGATTTCGTCGGCGGTGGGCGTCTGCAGGCCATACGGACAGGGACCGCGAAGCGGTGGACTGGCGGCGCGCAGGTGCACCTCGTGGGCGCCAGCTTGACGTAGCATTCGCACCAGCGCGGCAGTCTCATCGCCGATCATCACCATGGGCAGGACCAGCACGACTGCGCGCTCGTTGACCGCCCCAGGCACGACAGAGTAGGCTAAACGAGCGTGAAAATCAGGCACTCCACTGGGAGGCTCTGCGTAGTCGCGGTGGTCGTAACCCGCGCGCACAATTCCTCGTTCGTAGGGAATTCGCGCCGCTCGACCGTAACCAACGGCCGCGGCTTCTCCGGCCCCTGGGACGCCGATGACCACCCGTCCGCGTGCACAAGGAGCTTCGCGCGCCAGACGCTCTCCCAATCCCACCCGAAGCTGCCACGCGTCGTGCGTGCCCACGCGTGAATCAGACCGCGTTACCGAGATACTCTCTTGGACACAGGCTGCCGGCCGTTGGGATGCAAAGGGCGTAATGCGCTGCATGCCGCGTTCGTCGACAATCATCATCTCACCTGGCGCGATCTCGCGCTCAGGCTCTCCACCCGCGAACCGAATCGCGGCCTCTTCGGTGCTGAACATCACCGCGGTACCCAAGTGACCCAGCCAGAACGGACGAAATCCGCGGGGATCGCGCACGGCTACGAGGTGGTCTGCGGTCGCGATGAGCGCACAAAAGGCCCCCTCGATGCGCCACAGCGCATTCACCAGCCTGTTGACAGCCGTAGTCTGCGACGCGTGGGCCACCAAGTGCGAAACCAGCTCGGCATCGGAGTTAGACTGAAAGAGCGCCCCGTCCTCTTTAAGAGAGCGGCGCAGCCCAGAAGCGTTGGTGATCCGTCCAGTGAAGGCCACCGCCAGTTGCCCGCCACGGTACCGACTAAACACCAACTCATTGGAGGCCTCGCCGATAGCATCCGCACGAGCAGCGCTCACCATGCCGATGCAATTGTGGCCTTGAAGCGCACCGAGCTGCGTCCCGTTTAGGGCCTCTTGCACCAACCCGTCGCCGCGAAC